>CAZAPH010000122.1:432-6660 GCA_964487105.1 uncultured Akkermansia sp. | reverse complement strand
CAACATTACCAACTTTAAATACTTTATCAAGTAATAATTGTACAACTTCTTTTAAAAGCAATTTACTTTCAGCACCTTTGTACTTAGGGTTATCATTGGGGAAATGAAAACCAATATCTCTTAAATTTGCAGCTCCTAATAAGGCATCGCAAATTGCATGTAATAAAACATCAGCATCACTATGGCCTACACAACCTTTTTCAAATTCCAATTTTATTCCACCTAACCAAAGTTCTCTATTTTCACCTAGTGGATGCACATCGAATCCAAAACCTACTCTTATATTCATTTTATTTTACAATTAGAGTTTGATGTATTTAAAGCACTACACTTCTTATTTGCATTTCTTTTTGTTCCCTCAATCTCACCTGCAATGTATGTACCGTTATTATTAACACACTCACAAGTATAATTTTTTTTACATGCTACATTAAAAATGCAAAATAAGGACAGTATTGTTAGTGATTTCATAGTTAAAATAATACTCTAATATAAACAATTATTCAAATTACTCTTCAATTGCTTTAACACCAGGTAAAGTACCTTGTTCAATGTACTCTAATAATGCTCCTCCTCCAGTACTTACATAACTTACTTGGTTTGATAAATTATATTTATTAATTGCTGCCACACTATCACCACCGCCTATTAAAGAATAGGCGCCATTTTTTGTAGCTTCAACGATATCAAAAGCTGCTTGTTTGGTTCCGTTTTCAAAATTACTCATTTCAAAAACACCCATAGGGCCATTCCATAAAATTGTTTTAGAATTTTTTATTACTTCACCAAATTGTTTGGTGCTATTTGGTCCAATATCTAGTCCCATCCACCCCTCTTCTATTTTTGTAATATCGGTTAACTTATAGTTAGCATCATTAGAAAAATTATCAGCTACAACTGCATCTGTTGGGATATATATATTTACATTTTTTTGTTTTGCTTTTGCTAATAAATTTTTAGCTGTTTCAAGTCTATCATCTTCACATAACGATTTACCAATTGCGCCACCCATTGCTTTTACAAATGTAAATGCCATACCTCCTCCAATAATAATATTGTTGGCTTTATTCATTAATTGTTCAATTATTAAAATTTTATCGCTAACCTTAGCACCGCCTATAATTGCAGTAAATGGCTTTTGTGATTGGTTTAATACTTTATTTATACTTTCAACTTCGCCAGCCATTACAAAGCCAAAACATTTATTGTCTGAACTAAAAAATTTAGCCATAACAGCTGTGCTTGCATGCGAGCGGTGTGCCGTGCCAAAAGCATCATTTACATATACGTTGCCATGTTTGCTTAATTTTTCTGCAAATGCTTCGTCACCTTTTTCTTCTTCTTTATAAAAACGTAAATTTTCTAAAAGTAACACTTCGCCATTTTTTAAATTTGATGAAGCTTTAAATGAACTTTCGCTAATGCAATCAGCTTCAAACTTTACTTTAGTGCCTAATAGGTTTTCTATTGCGCTAACTATATGTTGTAACGAATATTTATTAGTTGGCCCATCTTTTGGTCGGCCTAAATGACTCATTAATACAATACTTCCACCATCAGTTAATATTTTTTTTAGTGTTGGTATGGCTGCTTTAATACGTGTTAAATCTGTTACTTCAAAGTTATTATCTAAAGGAACATTAAAATCAACACGAATTACTGCGCGTTTATTTGAAAAATTTAAAGAGTTTACAGTTTTCATTTTTATATTTTATTTTAATAATTTAATTGCATTTTTAAATGCTAAAATGGTATTATCTAAATCTTGTATAGTATGTGCCTGGCTAACAAAACCAACTTCATAACCACTAGGCCCTATATAAATATTATTATTTAATAATTGGTGATAAAGTACTTTAAAATACTGCATACTGTTAACATCAATTTCATCGGCATTTTTTATTGAATCGTTTTTTGAAAATGCAATCCAAAAAATACTTCCAATTTTAACTATTTTAAAAAAAGGAAAAGTATTAACTTTTAAAATACCATCAACTAAGTAATTTGTTTTAGTTTCTAAATCATTATAAAAATTAGGACTTAAACATTGTGTTAATTGTGCAATACCAGCGACCATAGCAACAGGGTTACCGCTTAATGTACCAGCTTGGTAAACATTGCCTTCAGGACTAATACAACTCATAATTTGTGAAGAAGCACCATAAGCCCCTACAGGAAAACCACCGCCTATTATTTTTCCATATGTAATAATATCTGGTTTAATATTATAGTAACCAGCAGCGCCACAAAAACTTAATCTAAAACCACTTATAACTTCATCAAAAAGAAGTAATGTTTTATTTTCGTTACAAACATCACGTAAAAATTTTAAAAATTCATTTCCTTGTAGTAACAAGCCATTATTAGCAGGAACCGGCTCAATAATTACACAGGCAATTTCATTTTTAAATTGCTCAAAAGCTTTTAATACAGCTTCTTTATTATTAAGTTGTACTGAAATTGTTTCATTTACAAAACTATCGGGTACACCATCGCTGCTACTATTTCCAAAGGTAACTAAACCACTACCGGCCTTAACTAAAAGTGAATCCGCATGGCCATGATAACAACCTTCAAATTTTAAAATTTTATTTCTTTTTGAAAAACCTCTTGCCAATCTAATAGCACTCATAACAGCTTCGGTTCCACTACTAACAAATCGTATTTTTTCAATAAAAGGATTGTTTGATAAAATAAGTTCTGCCAATTCATTTTCAAGTTTTGTAGGTGCGCCAAATGATGTTCCATTTTGCATTACCTCACTTACTTTATTAAGTACATTTTGGTTGGCATGGCCTAAAATTAAAGGTCCCCAACTGCCACAATAATCTATATATTCATTATCATCTTCATCCCAAACGCGCGAACCTTTGCCTTTTTTTATAAAAATAGGTGTTCCACCAACACTTTTAAATGCTCTTACGGGTGAATTAACCCCACCAGGAAACAATTGCTTAGCTTTTTGAAATAGGTTTTCAGAATTTTTTGTATCAATCATACCAATTTACAAATTTAGCACGATTTAATTATAAACTTATTTAAATCCTTATATTTTTTAATTAAAAAACGAACAAATAAATAAAAAAGTAAAATATAAAATATATATTTAAGGTATGATTTTAAATGTATTTGAAGTAAACACAAGCGAAAATTTAATTAACAGATTAAATAACTTAAGTATAGAAAGTAAAGCCCGTTGGGGTAAAATGAATGTAGCACAAATGTTAGCACATTGTAATGTTACTTATGAATTGGTTTACGAAAATACCCATAAACCACCAAATTTTTTAATGAAACTTTTATTTAAATTTTTTATTAAAAAGTTTATTGTTAACGAAATTCCATATAAACAAAACTTAGGTACCGCCCCTGCTTTTATAATTACAAACGAAAGAGATTTTATAAGAGAGAAAGCAAGGTTAAAAGATTTTATAAAACAAACACAACAATTAGGTGCTTCTTATTTTGAAGGAAAAGAATCTATATCATTTGGTAAGCTAACGGCAAACGAATGGAATAATATGTTTTATAAACACCTAGATCACCATTTTAAACAATTTGAGGTTTAGTGAACTAAAATGAAAAAATATGTAATTGATAAATTGAACTATTTAACTAGTACAAATAAATTATCGTTACTATTATTTATTTTTATTATTGTATTTACTTTTGATAGACATAGTAGGTACGAAATTACTACTAATCCTAGTTTAGGCCCCTTTGAGTATGATGTTGGCGAATACTATTCTTTTTTACCGAATTATTTTTATAATGACTCTTTAAAAATTGCAACTAATTTTGTAAACAACAAAAGAACAATTGGAATGGCTATAATGTATTTTCCATCATTTGTTGTTGGTCATTTTATTGCTAAAGCCACAAACAATAAACTAAACGGTTATTCATTACCATATCAACAATCTGTGAGATGGGGAAGCATAATTATTATAGTTTTTGGATTATTACTTTGCCGAAGTAACTTGCTTCGTTTTTTTAACGACAAAATAACCTTAATTACATTAACAATACTATTTTTTGCAACAAATTTATTTTATTATACCTATTGCACAGGCGAAATGCCACATGGCTATTTATTTTTTTTGTATTCTGCTTTTATATATTTATGTTTCAAATTAATTTATGATAAAAAGAAAAACTCCATTTTTTTATTAAGTATAGTTTTTTCTTTAATAGTTTTAATTCGTCCTACTGATGCTCTAATTATTTTATTTTTATTCCTAATTAATGTAAATAATTTAACCGAATTTAAAGAAAGAATTAATTATTTAATTAGTTATAAATATACATTTATTGCCTCGTCTTTATTATTTATTATACCATGGTTGTTTCAAATTTATTTATGGAAAAAATATAACGGTCATTATTTTTTTTATTCGTATGGTAAAGAAAGATTTTATTTTAACGACCCTCAAGTTTTTAATTTTTTGTTAAGTTTTAAAAAAGGATGGTTGATATATTCTCCTGTAATGTTTTTTAGCGTAATTGGTATTTTTTTAAGCTGGAAATATTTAAAACAATTTTTTTATTTTTTATTATTATTTAATGTTTTAAATATTTATATCTTATCTTCTTGGTGGGATTGGGGTTATGGTGGTTCGTTTGGTAACAGAGCCTTGGTTCAATCCTACTCCATTTTAATTTTTCCTCTTGCTTTATTTATAAAACAAGTTAATTTAGTTTTTAAGTCCAAAATTATTTTATATAAACTAACATTATTTTTAGGCTTATTTATTTTATGGTTTTGTATTAAATTAAATTTATTTCAATCATGGCAATCAAAATACTTAATTATTCATTGGAGTGGAATGACAAAAGAAGCCTATAAATATGTATTTTTAAAAGAATCATTAACAAAATCAGAGTTATACTATTTACATAATTACTTAATAAAACCACCAAACTCTATTAACATGCAAAAAGGAATTAGAGACTAAATAATAAATTTAATATAAACGTTAGTTTTTAAATCTAATTTCCTAAAAGTAATACCAAGTAAAGGTATTAGGCAAAATTAAGATTAATGTTAATCAATTTTTGTCCACTTTTAGTTTGGTATTCAATAAGATATTTTGGTTTGAAGAAGAAAACCTACTAACTAAATACGGTTTAAATTAAATTAATAAAAAATAAACAATTTTAAAGAACTTTATAAAAATTTAGAAGTAATTTTATAGCATAATTAAAAAAATGAAACATTTAGTAGCACCATCAGTTTTATCTGCCAATTTTGCTAATTTGCAAAAAGATATTGAAATGATTAATAACAGCGAAGCAGATTGGTTTCATGTAGATGTTATGGATGGTGTTTTTGTGCCAAATATTTCTTTTGGATTTCCTGTTATAAAAGCATTGAAAAAATACGCTAAAAAACCTTTAGATGTTCATTTAATGATTGTTGACCCTGATAGATATGTAACTGATTTTAAAAATGCTGGAGCCGATATTTTAACAGTTCACCTTGAAGCTTGTACGCATCTTCACCGCACAATTCAATCCATTAAAAATAACGGATTACAAGCTGGTGTAGCTTTAAACCCACATACAAATATTGAATTGTTAAGAGATTGTATTGTTGACATTGACTTAGTTTGCTTAATGAGCGTAAACCCTGGATTTGGTGGGCAAAAATTTATAGAAAATACGTATAATAAGGTATTAGCTCTAAAAAAATTGATAACTGAATCAAAAAGCAATACTTTAATTGAAATTGATGGTGGAGTTGACATGAATAATTTTAAAAAATTATTAAATTGTGGAGCAAACGTTTTAGTGGCAGGCAATACAATATTTGGAAGCCAAAATCCAGCTCAAACTATAAGCGATTTAAAAAAATAAAACATAAATTAAGCAAAAAAATTGCTTTATATAAAGTAGCATAGTATATTAGTATCTTATAATCAAAACAATGGATCCACTAAAAGAAAAATTTAAAGCTAAAGCTGAAGTGCTTGCTGCTGAAATTAAGGATATTATTAAAAATAATGGTGATGTTAAATTAGGTGAAATCACCGTAGCGCAAGTATATCAAGGTATGCGCGGTATGATTGGAATGGTTACTGAAACTTCTAGATTAGATCCTGAAGAAGGTATTCGTTTTAGAGGGTATTCAATTCCAGAATTAAGAAAAGCTCTACCTAAAGCGCCAAATGGTTCGGAACCTTTACCTGAAGGTATTTTTTATTTAATGTTAGTTGGTGAATTACAAAC
>CAZAPH010000122.1:0-422 GCA_964487105.1 uncultured Akkermansia sp. | reverse complement strand
GATGTAAATTTTATTACTACAGAATGGACTAAACGAAATAATGTACCAAAACATGTTTTTGATGTAATTGAAAAATTACCTGTAGATACACATCCAATGACGCAATTTGTTGTTGGTATTATGGCAATGCAAACAGAAAGTTTATTTGCTAAAGCTTATGCAAATGGCATGAGTAAAAAAGAATATTGGGATTATGCTTATGAAGATAGCATGAACCTTATAGCACGTTTACCTCGTATTGCAGCTTACATTTATAGAAGAAAATATAAAGGTGGTGTACATATTGAACCAGACCATAAGTTAGATTGGGCTGCAAATTTTGCACACATGTTAGGGTATGATGCTGTTGATTTTAAACGTTTAATGCGCTTATATCAAACTATACACGTTGATCATGAAGGAGGAAATGTTTCGGCTCATAC
>CAZAPH010000121.1:0-6884 GCA_964487105.1 uncultured Akkermansia sp. | reverse complement strand
TTGATTTTGCAGGTGTTTTGAGTCGGAATAGAAATTCTATTGCAAATTCTGGGTTAAAGTTTATAACACATTTTATGAGAAATCTTCTTTTTATTATAGTTTTAAAACATTAACTTTAGTTATAAATTTAGTAATCATGAAAAAAAGTATTACTTAGTTTATATAATTAACTATAACTAATAAAATTAAATAGTGTATTCAACATAAAACTTAATATTTCTACATATATGAAAAATCAAAATTCAATAGGATTAGATGCAAAAGGATCTAAAGAACTTTCAAACATGTTAAATGTTTTACTAGCTAATTACTCCATATTTTATCAAAATACAAGAGGGATTCATTGGCATATTAAAGGCGAAAAATTTTTTGAGTTACTCTTAATATTTGAAGAATTGTACAATGATGTATTTACAAAAATAGATGAAGTTGCCGAACGTATATTAACGCTTGGTCATGATCCTGAACATAATTTTTCTGAATACAAAAAATTGTCTTCTATAAAAGAAAGCAAACATATTAGTGATGGAAATACTGCTGTGAAAGGTATTTTAGATTCATTTAAAACAGTAATTAGTTTACAACGTAAAATAATGGTTGTAGCCCAAAAACTAAATGATGAAGGAACCAGTGCATTAATGAGTGATTACATTAGAGAGCAAGAAAAACTAGTTTGGATGTATAGTGCCTTTTTAAGCAAGTAATTGATATGAAAACAACAGAATCGTACGACAATTTAATTGAAGCAATTAACAGCTTAAGAAAGCAAGGTTACACAGAAGATTTTAATATTAAAATCAACTGTTTAGAGTGTGGAGAAAATAAAATCAAAGTATTTCATAATGAGTTTGTAATTGATAAATATTTCAGGTTTGAAGATTCGGACTCTAGTCCAAATGGTTCTTCAATTTTATATGCCATTTCTTCGGAGCGATATAATTTAAAAGGAATTTTAATTAACGCTTATGGAATATACTCCGATGATATATCAAATGAAATAGTAGAAAAATTACATTTTTAGTAAAACTTGTGAGTTTAGCTTTATAAAAACTCACAAGTTTTATTATTTACAATATCACATCAAATATTGAAGCAACTAAGAGTGTTACTCCACCTTTTAAGCAAACATATTTATCAGTTACCGCCCAAATTGTAGTTTCTACATAATTGTATCCTTCTTTAGCTTGAAAAAAAATTTTACATTTTCCTTTTTCAATATTTCCTAAAATTGATGCATTAATTAGTTTTTGATTTCTAGCTTTTATATGTTCGTTATTTAATAGCACATCTTTAGTGTTGAAATGTAAATTTACAATTTCCTCTTTTTTAATTTCTTGAAAATTCATATAGTGATGTTTTAATTTGTTACAAAATTGATTTTAATTAACTTAAAAATTCATTTTCATAATCTTAAAACACAAATTTTAAATAGTAAACATTTATTGATGTAACTAAAGAGAAATTTTTCAGGTAGGTTAAAAATAGTGTATTTTAATTGATAAATACCATTTGAAAAATAATTGAAAACACAGTGGTTTGCTTTTTTTGAATAATCAATTAAATCGTCATTTAATAAATCTGAAAGTATATAATTATTAAATTGATAAAATTTATTATTCGTAAAACTTAACTCTTTTTTTACTGAAACATTATTAAATACAGGCTTTGCGTATGTTTTTAAAGAAAAACTAAATAAAATAAATAGGCCTATTACTATTCTCATTTCAAGAATAAAATTAAGTGATAAAAAAATAGATTAACAGTTAAAAAAAGCTAATGCTTAATATTTAACTTTTTCTTAAAATTTCCAATTATGATTTGGTAGTGTTTTCTTTTTGTAAGGTATTTGTTAAATTTTTGAAGGATTAACCAATTAAGTTTAAAAAAAAAAGCAGTTGATTTTTTCAACTGCTTTTTTTTAATGTTTGTATTAACTTAGTTATTAAGAGCCTCTGCACCACCAACAATTTCTAAAATTTCTTTGGTAATAGATGCTTGGCGAGCTTTATTATACATAATTTTTAAATCTTTTTGCATTGATTTTGCATTGTCGGTTGCTTTGTGCATTGCTGTCATACGTGCGCCATGCTCACTTGCAACACTGTCTAATAATGCTTTATAAAATTGTGTTTTTAAACTGCGAGGTATTAAATCATTAACAATAAATTCTTGATTAGGTTCAAAAATATAATCTGTATTTAATTTTTTTGATTCGTTGTTTGTGCTGGAGTCTATTGGTAACATTTGTTCTTCGGTAGTTATTTGTACAGCCGCATTTTTAAATTGGTTGTAAACCAAAACAACTTTATCAAATTGTTTATTTAAAAAGGAGTTCATTACTTTTTCGGCAATAGGGCTTGCTTTATCGTAATTTAAACCATCAAACACTTCGTTGGTATTGTGAGGTAAATCTTGACCAGAAATAATGTATTGCGTTCTTTTAAAAGCATCTTGTACTTTTTTACCAATTGGTATTACAGTAATGTTACAGCCTGTATATTTTTCTTTTATAAGTTGGTTAGTTTTTTTAATAATGTTACCATTAAACGCACCTGCAAGACCTCTATTTGAAGAAATTGCAATTATTAAAATATTTTTACCATCTGTTTTACGAGCATAAACATTTTCGCTTGCATCAACACTTGCACTAACATTTTCTAAAATTTCTTTTAGTTTATTAGCATAAGGGCGCATTTGCGTAATTGCATCTTGTGCACGTTTTAATTTAGCAGCACTTACCATTTTCATAGCACTTGTAATTTGCATTGTGCTACCAATTGATACAATTCTATTTCTTACTTCCTTTAAACTTGGCATACATTTTTTTAATTATAGTTTCAAAAATTGTTTTGTATTTAAAACGTATATTATTTATTGTATTTTGATGTTAATTCTTTAGCTACTGATTCAAGAGTGTTGGTAATTTCATCTGTATATTTACCAGCTTTTAAATCATCTAAAACTGCTTTATGTTTGCGTTCTAATAAATCTAAAAATTCTTTTTCAAATTCTCTAACCTTATTAACTGGTACGCTTCTCAAAAGATTTTTAGTACCTAAATAAATTATTGCTACTTGTTGTTCAACACGCAATGGTGAAAATTGACCTTGTTTTAAAACTTCAACGTTACGCGAACCTTTATCTAAAACTGATTTTGTTGCAGCATCTAAATCTGAACCAAATTTTGCAAACGCTTCTAATTCGCGGTATTGGGCTTGGTCTAACTTTAAAGTACCTGCAACTTTTTTCATTGATTTAATTTGAGCATTTCCACCTACACGTGATACAGAAATACCAACGTTAATAGCAGGACGAACACCTGAGTTAAATAAGTTACCTTCTAAAAATATTTGTCCATCAGTAATTGAAATTACATTGGTAGGAATATATGCAGAAACGTCGCCTGCTTGAGTTTCGATAATTGGTAATGCAGTTAAAGAGCCACCACCTTTTACTAAACCTTTAATAGATTCAGGTAAATCGTTCATGTTTTTAGCAATTGAATCGTTGGCGTTAATTTTAGCTGCACGTTCTAATAAACGGCTATGTAAGTAAAATACATCACCTGGGTATGCTTCACGTCCTGGAGGGCGACGAAGTAATAATGAAACTTCGCGGTAAGCTACAGCTTGTTTAGATAAATCGTCAAACACAATTAAAGCAGGACGACCGGTATCTCTAAAAAATTCGCCAATTGCTGCACCAGCAAAAGGAGCATAAAATTGCATAGGAGCAGGGTCTGATGCGTTAGCAGCAACAACAACAGTATATGCCATTGCGCCATTTTCTTCTAACACGCGAACAACGTTTGCCACAGTAGAACCTTTTTGCCCAATAGCAACATAAATACAAAATACTGGTTTACCAGCATCATAAAATTCTTTTTGATTAATAATAGTATCAATACAAACAGCAGTTTTACCAGTTTGACGATCGCCAATAACTAATTCACGTTGGCCACGACCAATAGTAATCATAGCATCTATAGCTTTAATACCAGTTTGTATAGGTTCTGTATCTGGTTGACGATAAATTACACCAGGAGCTTTACGTTCTAAAGGCATTTCGTAAGTAGTTCCGGCAATAGGGCCTTTACCATCAATTGGGTTACCTAAAGTATCAACAACACGGCCTAACATACCTTCGCCAACTTTTAAAGAAGCGATTCGGTTAGTACGTTTACAAGTACTACCTTCGGCAATACCTTCGCTAGGGCCTAATAATACGGCACCAACATTATCTTCTTCTAAATTTAAAACAATGCCTTGTAAGCCAGTTTCAAATTCAATTAATTCACCAGATTGTACTTTTGATAAACCGTAAATACGTGCAATACCATCACCTACTTGTAATACGGTTCCTACTTCTTCTAAATCAGCTTCATTTTTAAAGCCACTTAATTGTTGTCTTAAAATTGCAGATACTTCTGCTGGTTTTATTTCTGCCATTGTGTTATTTTTTTCAATATTCTAATTTAAATTTGGTACATATAAGTTACCCGAAAAATTTTTACGTAAGTCGTTTAATTTTCTACGAACACTTTGATCGATTTGTGTATCGTTTATTTTTAAAATAAAACCACCAATTAACTCCGGATTTATTGTTTCAATTAGTTCAATTTCGCCAGTTATTTTTGATTTTACAACTTGTAAAATTTGTTTTTTCATTGTTTCATCAAGCTTAGTAGCCGACTCAACTTTAACTGTTGTAATTTTTAAATGAAGTTTATATAAATCATCAAAAGCGTTTGCGATATCATCAATGTATCCTTCGCGTTTTTTTACCGCAATTATATTTAAGAAGGCCTGTGTAGTTACAGATATTTTACCATCAAAAATGGTTTTAAAAATTGCCATTTTTTTATCTGTTTTTACAATTGGACTTTCTAAAAGGTTTACAAAATCACCATTACTTAAACAAACATCTTTAATTAATTGCATATCTTTTCTAACAGTTTCTAGCTGTTTGGTTTCAATTGCTAAGTCAATTAATGATTTGGCGTATCTTGATGCAACACTCATTTTATTTTAACTAATTTAGGTTTAAGTCTTTCATTAAATTACCTACTAATGCTTTTTGTTTTTCATCATTAGATAATTCTGTTTTTAATATTTTTTCAGCAATATCAATACTTAATGTAGCAACTTGATTTTTTAAATCAGTAATTGCTGCATTTTTTTCATTTATAATTTGTTCGCGGGCGCCTTGTAAAATACGTTCAGCTTCTTTAGTAGCTTTTGTTTTAGCTTCGCTAATTATACCTTCTTTTAAATCTCTTGCTTCTTTTAGTAAAGCATCTCTTTCAGCACGAGCTTCATTTAAAATTTTTTCATTTCCTGCTTTTAATTCTGCCATTTCAAGTTTTGCTTTTTCAGCAGATTGTAAAGCATTTTCAATACTAGTTTCGCGTTCTTTAACGGCATTTAAAATTGGTTTCCAAGCAAATTTTGCAAGAATTACAATTAAAAGTACAAATGTAATAGTTGTCCAAACTATTAAACCTAAACCTGGTTCTATTAAACTTCCTAAAATCATTATATTAAATTATTTTTTAAAATTTTAAAAAAAGCCTGTAACCAACCGTTACAGGCTTAATTAATTAACCGTTACCCAATAAAGCCACAACTACACCAAATAAAGCCACACCCTCAACTAAGGCTGCTGCGATAATCATTGTTGTTTGGATTTTTGATTGAGCTTCTGGTTGACGTGCAATAGAGTCCATTGCATGACCACCAATTTGTCCGATACCGATGCCGTCGCCAATTACGGCTAAACCTGCTCCGATTGCTGCGATACTTCCTGTCATCGTTTTTTGTTTTTTGTTTGTTTGTAATTAATGTTTTGCTTTTGCAGAATCATGTTCATCATGTGCGTGATGTTCTTCAACTGCGGTTCCTATAAATAATGCGGTTAACATTGTAAATACATAAGCTTGTAATACTGCAACTAAACACTCTAATACATTAATAAATAATGCAAATGCAATAGAAATAGGTGAAACTGCAATTGTTTTAAATATAAAAATTAAACCGATTAAACTAATAATAATAATATGACCAGCGCTCATGTTTGCAAATAAACGAATCATTAATGCAAATGGTTTTGTAAAAATACCCACAATTTCAATTGGAATTAAAATTGGGTAAAGCCATTTTGGTGCTGGAGGCAAAAATATATGGTGCCAATAAGTAGATTTACCGTTAATATTTGTAACTATTAATGTTATAAATGATAAAACAAATGTAAAAGCAATATTACCAGTTAAGTTTGCTCCAATTGGCAACATCCCTAATACGTTATTTATTAAAATAAAAAAGAAAATAGTTAACAAAAATGGAACAAATTTCATATAATTGTTACCAATGTTAGATTTTGCAATATCGTCTCTTACAAAAATAATTAATGGTTCAAAAAATGATTGTTTGCCTTTAGGAGCACTTGTAACACCAGTTTTATTATAAGTATTTGCAATTGATATAAATAAAGCAAATAAAATGATCATTGAAATCATCATTTGTACTACATTTTTTGTAATAGAAATATCATAAATAGCTTCAGTTTCATCTTCTGAAATTATTTTCTCATCATGTAAAGAGTATCCATTATAACTTTCGTGCCCATGACCAAATTTTGAAGAGGAAAATACATTTAAACCAGTTTTGGTTGAGTAAAAAATAACAGGTAAAGGAATTGCTACAGCATCATCGCCATGGCCCCATAAATGCCAAGAGTGTGAATCTAAAATATGTTCAATTGCTAAAGCACCTATTTCAATTTCTTCTTCGTGAATTAATTCATGAGATGGCATTAGTCCATTTGATTTTAGTGAATCATGAACAATTGCTGAATGCTCATCAGGATCTGAGGCTTTACTTAAATTA
>CAZAPH010000120.1:0-6894 GCA_964487105.1 uncultured Akkermansia sp. | reverse complement strand
GAGCGCTTGCATGGCATGCAAGAGGTCACCGGTTCGACTCCGGTATTCTCCACCAAGTGAGGGATGTCAAACAAAAGTTAGGTATCCCTTTTTTGTTCCCTAAATGCTGGGAATTTCATTTTTATCAATATCCATTTTGCTGAAAACTTTAGATGTATAAAACCCTACAAAAAACACTATGGCAATTAAGATTACCAAAGAAAGTTTAAAACAGAAAATAAAATTTAACTCATATACCCTCTAAATTCTTCCCTTTAAATAAGAGTAATAGAATTATTAAAACACTATTGAAAATTTGATGTTTATTTAATTAGATTTTTGTACTGCTTTTTTAAATAAGATTGTTACACAGGAGGCTAATACAAACGGAAACGTGAGTTGGATCAAATTAAAGTTTAACATAATCAAACTAACTATGAGCGATAATACAGTGGAAATAAGTACCCATATCCCATCGCTTTTTTTGTTACCTGCAAACACAATAGCACCTAACACAGCATTGTAACTAAACAACCCAAGATTTATATCGTTTATTGATGCTGAGAGTAGGAATGCAAGAACAGCGGATGCTATAGCGCCTGCAAGACCATACAATGCAGAAATTGGTGAACTGATAAATACAGCGATGAAAAAAAGACAGCCCGACACTAAATTGTTTTGAAAAATTACTTGCCCAAAGCCTTTAAAAGCAAATGTAATACTGTCGGTTATTGAACTACTTTTAACAGAGGACTCTAATATAATTTCTGGAAAATAATTGTAGGCAATAAAAAGTATTAGCCATGTTACCAAAACAAAAGGGAGTGTAAAAACTGGTATTTTTCGTTTATTGAAAAAGTATTGAATTATAGTAGCCAAAACTGAACCAACAACAATAATTAGCCAGCTTGTAATTTCAGGTTTTAAAAAAGCAATTGTTGCAACACCTACCAATGCAGCACTAAATCCATAAAAGCCTTTGTCAATTTCAGATTTATTAAATTTTAGGAGTATGGAAGTAGCAGTTCCGCATACAACACCTAATACCGCTGCAATGCCCATAGTAACTGAATCATAAAAAATACCAATTAAAAACAATAATCCTGTTATGGCATTTTCTTGAAGCATTATTTGCCCGATACCTTTTAAAAACAACGAAGGAAATTCACTCAGCTTTACTGCATTTATATTTTTAGTGTTCATGAATTTATCTTAAATACTATTTTATGATTTAGATAAATTTATTTATTATATAATTTTTCGATTTCACTTGTTAAAACTTTCAAATCCTGTTTCATTAATGAAACATAAGACTCGGTTTGATCAAGCATATCTGCTCTGTTTTTTAACTCATCTGCACCGTATTTTCCACCATTTCCAAAGTAGAGTTCGAGTTTTTTAGCGTTAGACTTATTTTTTTCATTAGAAACCTGACCAAATATTTGCCATTTATCTACCAGTAATTTTGCTAAAGATTTTTCGATCTTTTGCGGAGATTCATAGGTTAAGTAATACCAAATTGCAGGAGAAAAATAATTTGAAACTTCTGAATTTTTCCAAATATCCGAAAGTGCATTGTCTTTATGATAAAATTCTATTTCCCTTTTATTAATTAACATTAAAGCACCTATAGCAGCTCCGGTAAGGCTAACAACAATTGAAACTCCGCTAACAACATCACCGTTTGAGCCATTCCTTGACATGGCTTCTCCTGCAATAGTACCAGCAGCACCAAGGATTATGGAACTGATAATTAATCTTTTTTCTGTTTTACCTTCTTTTTCTTTTAAATAGTAAGCAAATTGATTGGCTCGTTCTTCTTCACAATCAAGCTCACTCGTTAATGCTGAAACTTCAAGTGATGCTAATGTAATTTTTTGATTAATATGTTGTAATTGTTCAATTAAATTTACTTTTTTTTCAAGTGTAGGTTGAGTTTTGTATTCAATAGATGATTTACAAAATTGAGATAACAAATCTACTATCCCAATTGCGTTTGCAATGTTAAGTGATTGATTAGAAAATCTATTTGTTAGAATTGTATCTATGCTTAGTTGATGAAAAGATATTGGTAATTTATCTTTAGTGTATGGCGTAACAAATTGTTTATTACATGCGCTTTTATCAAGCTGCAATAAGCGTTGTGATTTTCTCTGTCCTGTACAAGAAATTAGGAAAATACAGAAAATGAAAAATAATAATGTATAAAGTTTTGTGGTTTTTTTAATTAAAGTTAAGCCGGTTTTTACGTAATAATTGAATTTCATATTTTTTTAATATTTCTAGTTTTTTATATTAGTATTTATACGATTAAATTTCTACTGCTTTTAAAGATAGTAATTCTAATATATTCACTACATGTAATTTTTCATTACTAAATAAAAAATTTACTTAATAAAATAATTAATATTAAAAAATGAATTGCCGTTAAAATTAAATAGCTTTTACTACTTTTAATTCCTTTATAAATACTTATAAATATTAACGCAATAATTACAATTACCAATAAAATAATGGCGATACTTCCAAAACCCAAACCACCATCATGTGCATCTGGACTTAGCCAATTTAATGCGTAAATAACAATAAATGCAGAAATATAAAAAATTAGAGAAGTTATATATTTATTCATAGTTAAATGTATTAATTCGTGTACTTCTGTTATGATTATTTAGTAGTTTTTTAAAATTTCAAATGTGTTTGGTTTAACTAAATAATTGAGAATATAAGAGATTTATATTTTAATTCCTATTACTAGTACGTCATCAACCTGTTCTATGGATCCTTTCCAACTATTAAAACTATTTTCTAATTTTTGATGTTGTTGATTAAGTTCTAAATTGAAATTTTGTAATATGTAATTTTTAAAATTTTTATATTTTAATTTTTTACCAGATTCTCCACCAAATTGGTCAGCGTAACCATCAGTAAAAGCGTAAATAATATCACCTTTTTGTAATTGCAAAGTACAATTTTTAAATGAATTTTGATTTTTAGGGCCGTTACCAACGGGCATTCTATCAGCAATTTGCTCAATTATTTCTCCGATTCTAATTAATAATTTAGTTTTGTAATCACATGCATTTTCTAAAGTGTTTTTTTCAAAATCAAAACATAACAAACTGCAATCCATACCATCTTTTCCACCTTCTTTACTTCCATCTTCAGCTAAACTTGTTATTAACCTGTTTCTAATATAATTTAATATATCTCCAGGGTGTTGTAATTGTTTTTCATTAATTGCTTCGTTTAAATAACTAATATTTAATAAACTCATAAAAGCCCCTGGTACACCATGCCCAGTACTATCAGCAATAATTAAATAAAATTTATTGTTTTGATTTGTTGCCCAGTAAAAATCACCACTTACAATATCTTTAGGATTAAAATATATAAAATAGTTTTGTAAATTTTTATCTAACAAAGATTTTGTTGCTAATAGGGCATTTTGAATTCGTCTTGCATATAAAATCGAATCAATAATTTCTTTTTGTTTTTCTTCAACAATATGTTTTTGATGTTCAATTTCCTTAGCTTTTTCTTGAATTTCAAATGTTCGTTCATCAATTACTTTTTCTAATTTTTGTTGTTTAAGTAGTAAATTATTTTCTCGTTTTTTAATAAAAATATAGATTAATAAAGCAATTATAAAAATTAATAATAAAATAAACCACCATGTTTTATAAAATGGTTTATTAATTGTGAATTTTAATTCATAAACTTTACTAGTAACTCCGTAAGCATTAACACATCTAACTTGTAAAATATAATTACCTGAATTTAAATTTTGAAAAGCTATTTTATTTGAAAATTCGTTATTTTTCCAAATAGAGTCTAATCCTAATAATTTGTATTCATATACGTCTTTTGATGGATTTACAATATCAGAAGAAGCAAATAAAAAAGTTAAGTTATTTTCGTTACTGTTTAATTGAGTTTTTCCTGAAATTAAACTTTCAAAAAAACTATCTGTTCTTATAGAATCATTTACAATTAAATTATAACAATTTAAAGTTGGAGTATCGCTTGGTAATTTATTGTTTTTATAATCTACCATTACTAAGCCTTTAATAGTTGCTAGATAAATGTATTTATCATCAAAAGTTGGCTCGTCAAAATGCGTATTAATATTAATAGACTCAAATATTAAATTGTGTTTTTTATCAAACGTATTAAGTAATTTAGTAGTAAAATTATATGAAAATATTTTTGTATTTGATGTAAACCAAAGTATATTTTCGTTAACCTTTATAACGTTAGTAATAGGTATTGAATCTAACCCAAATTCTTTATTTTTATAGTTTACAGTTAACTTATTATAATCTATTTCAAAAATCCCTTTAGATGTTGCAAGCCAAATTAAATTTTTATGATTGTGTGTTGTTGAAAAAATTCTAAACTTTGGTATTTTCACGTCCGCACTATCATGAGATTGAAATAATGTTTCTTTTTTGTTTTTAAGGTCTAATAAAGTTAAACCAGAAGGGTCATTTATAATTTTACCATTACTAAATAAAAATTTATCGTTACCTAAATTAATAGAAAGGTTATAGTAGGTTGCATTTTTCTTTTTAAATTGAAATATGGTGTCAAATTTGTTGGTTTTAAAATTAAATTTACTTAAATTTTCATAAGAAAAGCATTGACCATACAATTCAGTTGTTGTATCGTGTTTAAATAATAATTCCCATATTGGTTGTGGTTTAAGGCCTTGATATATTTTTTTATTAGTTTTTAAATTATAACCAACCATAAACATTTCACCAGAATTTAATTTTGTATGAGCAAGGCAATATAGGTTATTATTAAAAATTTTAAATCTATTAATAGATGACTGAAAAGTATTAATATCAGCTGGATGATTAAAATGGATAGGTTTTAAATTACTATCATTAGCTGTTGAATATATTGAAACGCCGTATTTATTAGCCATATAAAGTTTACCTTTATTATCACTATTCATTTGTTCGATAGGTACAATTCTGCTTGAAGCGTCTATATTTTCAACATTTAAAGAACTCCATGTTCTAAATATAAAATTTTGAGAGTATTTAAAAAATATTTGAAAAAAATTATTACTTGTAAATGCCCATATATTGCCACTTTTATCTGAAAAAATAGATTTAATAGTGTTGTTTGTAATTGTAGTATAATCGTCTTGTTTATTAATGTGTGATAATACTTTTTGTGTAATTGTGTTTACAATTAAAATTCCGCTATTTGCAGTTCCACACCACAGATTATTTTTATCATCAAGTGTATAATTTATTACATTATCTAAATTTACATATTCACCAATAGTGTATTTTTTTGAGCTAATTCTTTTTACTATTTTATTTTTAAAATCTAAAAATACTAAACCGCTATAAGTACCAAACCAAAAATTACCGTTTATATCTTTATAAACAAAATGGCTAATTGTTAAGTTTCTTAAAATAGTTCTTAATTCATTTTTGTCTGTAGTTTTATCAAATTCGTTGGTAATAAATGGTTTTACTTCATTTGTTTTTATATTATAAATTACTGGAAGCGCTGAGTTTGTTGAGTTTTCTTCAAAATTGATAATTAAGTAATCATCATCTTGTAAGTGTAACATTTTTCGCATTACATTGGATTTAAACCAATATTTTGCACCTTTTGGTTTTGCTTCAACATTTATAATTTCAAAGTTTGTTCTTTCTTTGTTAAATTTAAGTAAACCTCCGCCCCAAGTAGGAACATACATTTCATCATTATCTCCAATTTCATAAAAGGCAGAAGGTATGCAATCAGGAAAAGATTTTTTATTTAGAGTATCATGTTTAAAATGTGTAATTTTTTTAGTTTTGATATCTATTTTACTGAGAGCCCCAACATTTTCGTAACCAAACCATAAATTACCTTTTTTGTCTTCGTATATGCTATGAACGAGTTTTGATAACAAAACACTATCATTACCAAATCCTTTAATTATATATTTTACTGCTTGCCCATTAAATATACCAATTCCAATATCAGTAACTACTATAATTTCACCTTTACCATTTAACGCAACTGCCCCATTTGCTTTTACATTATAATTTTCAAAGTCAAATCGTTGAAACTTGGGTTGAAATGTTATTTGAGAGTAAAAGTTAGTTGTAAATACTATAAAAACCACTAAATATAAAATGTGGTTTACTTTATAATAAGTTTTGATATTAGTAAATAGTAACAAAAGCAGCGATTAAATTTAACTAAAATTTTTAACTTTAAAAAAAATATAATAATGAATAATAGGCGTGATTTTATAACTTTTTTATCGTTATTAAGTGTTTCATCTATTTTTTCAATTAACCAAAGTAAACAAATTAACGGGCTTATAAATAGTAATTCAAAACTATATCCTAAAGCTTTAAAACCTGGAAATAAAGTTGCTATAACTGCGCCTGCTGGTGCAGTTTGGGATTTTAATCAAGTAAATGTGTTTTGTGCTATTTTAAAAAATTTTGGATTTGAAGTTTTATTAGGAGACACACTTAATTTAAAATATGGTTATTTTGCTGGTACTGATGAGCAAAGAGCCAATGAATTAAATAGTTTTTTTAAAGATAAAACTATAGATGCAATTTTTTGTATGAAAGGAGGGTGGGCCTGCGCTAGAATTTTAGACTTAATTGATTATGAAAGTATAAAACAAAATCCAAAAATATTGATTGGTTTTAGTGATATAACCGCTTTACTCATTGCAATAACTCAACAAACCGGATTAATAACATTTCATGGTCCTGTTGGAAACTCAGGCTGGAATGAGTTTACATCAAATGTGTTTAAGCAAATTTGCATTGACGGAATTGCTTTATCTTATCCAGAAAACCCAGTTAATGAAAGTAAACCACATGTTATAAAACAAGGAATTGCTACTGGCGAACTTATTGGAGTAAATTTAACTGTTTT
>CAZAPH010000119.1:0-6951 GCA_964487105.1 uncultured Akkermansia sp. | reverse complement strand
AATATATAAACCAAAAGGTAATTTATCTTTATTTTGTTTTAATAATCGAGCAACTTCAGCAATCATAAAACCACCTACTCTATTATCTAACGCTCGTCCGGTATAAAAGCGATTGTTTAATTCCATTAACTCATCTTCATACGTAATTACACAACCTACATGAACACCAAGTTCTGCAACTTCTTTATCAGATTTACAACCTAAATCTAAAAAAATATTTTTTAAAGTTGGTGTTTCTTCTTTACCTGGCTCGCGAACATGAATAGCAGGCCAGCCAAATACAGCCTTTACAATTCCTTTTTCGCCATGTATGTTAACTCTTTTACTAGGCGCAATTTGATGATCGCTCCCTCCATTTCTACAAACATACACAAAGCCATCTTTTGTGATGTAATGAACAAACCAACTAATTTCATCAGCATGTGCCTCAATTACTACTTTGTATTCTGCCTTTGGGTTAATTACTCCAACTGCAGTACCATATGTATCTACAAAGGATTCATCAATAAAAGGTTTAATATAATCTAACCAAACTTTTTGTCCTGCACTTTCAAAACCAGTTGGTGATGCTGTATTTAAGTATTTATATAAAAACTGTTTTGAGTTTTCCGTTAAAATTGTTTTTGATTTTTTTTCTTTATGTTTTGACATAGTATTGTTATTTAAATTAAATCGAATAAATTATTTACACCTATTGTTCTAGATTTTATAAACCCTTCGGCGTATTGAGCGCCAATAGCACGACCAAACACATTCATTTTAGATTTCACAAAATCCAAATAATTTTCTCCGGATATTGGTGTTACCGGTTCTTTTGAGTTTGGGTTAAAAAACTGAGATTCAAAAGCATTTATTGCTTCAAATTTTTT
Source organism: uncultured Akkermansia sp. (assembly GCA_964487105.1). Taxonomy (GTDB): domain Bacteria; phylum Bacteroidota; class Bacteroidia; order B-17B0; family Aurantibacillaceae; genus Aurantibacillus. The sequence continues at coordinate 6,082 of CAZAPH010000119.1, read as the reverse complement.
ATCTATAAAATTAGTAACATCAATTACAAAATCTGGTTCAATATAATAATCTTGTATATAATGGTATAATGCTTTTGGCCTCCAGACGGTTTGCTGTTGTTTATTGTAAGTTGTATTAATTTTCAACAAACCGCTGTAAAAACAAGCATCTGCAGTTAATTTTGCTGCTCGTCCATGGTCTGGATGTCTATCAGAAATTGCGTTAGCAATAACAATTTCAGGCTGTGTGTGTCTAATTATCTCTATAATTGGAATTAAGTTTAATTGGTTATTTTCGAAAAAACCATCTTTTAAAGTTAATTGTTTTCTATACAACACGCCTAATATTTTAGCAGCAGCTAATGCTTCTTTTGTTCTTAATTCTGAATTCCCCCTAGTACCTAATTCACCTAAAGTTAAATCCAAAATCCCTACTGTTTTGCCTAGTGATATATGTTTTAATAGTGTGCCTGCACACGAGAGTTCAACATCATCAGGATGTACACCAATTGCTAAAATATCTACTTTCATTTACGTATATTTATTTTTGACTTTGGTTTAATTTTTTAATTACTTCGTTAAGTTTATCGTTTAATTTTGGTAAACTTCTAAACAACACATAACTTCTTTTGTACTCTCCTATTGTAAATGCAGGAGAGCCTTGTACAATTTCTCCTTCTTTTTCAATACTTGCCCCTATTCCACTTTGCCCGGCAATTTTAACACTATCGGCAATTTTTAGATGTCCGGCAATACCAACTTGTGCAGCAATCATACAATTTTTTCCAACTTTAGAACTTCCCGCAACACCTGTTAATCCTGCAATTACAGTATTTTCTCCTATTTCTGCATTATGAGCAATTTGAACTAAATTATCTAATTTTACGCCTTTTCGTAAAATAGTGCTGCCCATGGTTGCTCTATCAATACTAGAGTTTGAACCAACCTCAACAAAATCTTCAAATACAACGTTTCCTATTTGTGGTACTTTTGCAAAAACCTCACCTTGATTATTTGGAGCAAAACCAAACCCATCAGAACCAATTACTGTATTAGCGTGTATAGTACAATAGTTGCCAATTATACAATCGTGATATATTTTTACACCCGAATAAATAACTGTGTTATTCCCAATTTTACAATTATCTCCAATATAAGTTTGAGGGTAAATTTTTACATTTTCTCCAATTTTTACATTGTTTCCTATGTATGCAAAGGCACCTATATAACAGTTATTACCAAGGGTTGAATTTTCACTAATAAAACTTGGCTGTTCAATTCCTGTTTTTTCGCCTTTAATTTCGTTATATAATGAAAGTAGTTTTGCAAACGATTCGTATGCATTGTTAACTCTAATTAAAGTAACACCTGCGTTAATATTTTTTTCGAGCTTAAACTCTTTATTAATAATAATTATACTTGCGTTTGTAGAATACAAAAAGTTGTTATATTTAGGATTAGCTAAAAAAGAAAGGGTTCCTGGTGTACCTTCTTCTATTTTACTAATATTATTTACTTTTACGTTGTGGTCTCCCTCAACTTCACCCTGTAATAACTCGGCAATTTGTGCTGCAGAAAATTCCATTTTAATAATCTCTATATGTGTTCCAAAAACTTGTTTTTAATCCAAAATAAATATAAGGATTTTGTAGTTCATATCCTTTAGTATTTATAATTGTTTGTTGTATATATCCAATTTCGATTCTTAAATTCATATCAGGTATTAAAAAATACGTAAATTTAATATCACTTTGCATATAATTGGTTTTTATACCTTGCCCTGTTTTATGCCCGTATTCAAAAGGCCTTGTAACATAACTTAAATATATATTACTTCCTAAATTAGTTGTACTATCTTTACCCATTATGGCGTAAATGCCTTTAATTTGTATTTGAGTACGATTTTTGCGATAGTTTATAATTCCTAAATATTCTAAAAAATTAGCCCCTAAAGGATGCGCAAGTGCATAACCATAATGTGCATAATTTTGAGCTACCACACCATGTGAATAGGTGTATGGCCTTACCTGATTATATTCGAGCTGTACACTTAACCCCTTAACTTTAAATGCGTTTATATATTTAGCTCCTAATTGCCATGCTTGTTTGTTTGCCCACCAACCTTTACGAGCACGTATTTCTTTTAAAAAAAATTCATCTAAACCAAGCTGAGCGTACAATTTAGCGGTTTTAAAAATTTTTGCGTTTATATTTATTCCTAAAAATGAATTATCTGGCGACCCTACCGAATACTCTTGTGGCCGATAAAATACAATGGGGTTAAGATATGCTGGATCAAACGTTCTAACCTGATTTGTGTCTGTGCCACGCCAAATAACGTTTTCAAACAAACCTATATTTAATTCTTTTAAAATATTGTAACTTAAATAATGAAATGCGCCATATTTATTGGTAAAATTTTTTTTAATTCCACCGGCTTGTATTGGATCGTTCATCCATGTGTACCAAACATTATATTGAAAATGCCAAATAGTTGCATTAACTCTAAAAAAAGGATAAGCAGGGGCAAAGTCACTTAACAACACGCTTCGGTAACCATCGCCTATAAAATGTTTACCACGCCCAGCTTGTAAATTAAAGTAGGGTTTGTTTTTTGGCGAATAACTTAAGTACCCCGTATAATCTATAAACGAATACCCATTTTTTTGATTGCCATAAGTTTGGCCAAACTCTGGACTAATTTTTAAATTAGCAAAAGTTGTATCTATATAAAAGGGTTGTTGTAATGTGCCACCTATTATGTTACCAGCAAATGTAAAATCATTATTTATATTTAATTTTAAATGTGTACCTCCACTTATGTTTTTTAAAAATTTATTGGTTAAAACATCTTGTCCAACTTCCGCATCAAATAGTGGATGGAGTTGTAACTGATACCAAATTCTTTTTTCTGGTTTTTCGTTAAGCATTTTACTTAAAAAAAAATTATTAAACGAGTAAAACTTAAATGGAATTAAACTATCAGAAGCTTTATAATAAGTTTTACTTAAATAGGGCTTAAATGATGAATGAAATTGTTGGTTTGGGTTTTGAATATTCCAATAGTCAAATGCTTGTTGTACCTCTTGACCCATAAATGCATTTTTACTAGTGCTTTCGTATTGCGCTAATAAATTATTACAGAGTAAAACTATAAGTATGCTATATTTATTCAAATTAAAATGGATGCCCTTGTAAATATAAAAAAACATGGGCTTATTAAAAATCTTAATTATAAATAATTTTAGATAAAAAAAGGTCAGAATTAATGTAAATTATTTTGGCTTCATTAGTTTTAAATGACTTTCTCACCAATTTAATTAATCTTTTTGTTTGCCTATTCATAATTACACTATAGTAAACTAAAATTGTACATTTAGTATTTTTACTTATTTTAGGGAACTCTTGTGATAAATTGTTTGAAAAATAGATTAACTCATTTTTTAAAAGAGGAAAGGTATCTAATTTTGTTGTTGTTGAAAATGAATCAAAACAACCACTTCTCTTCCATTTTAAATTTGGAAAACCGCCAACTTGACAATTAACAATCATTCCTGTTAACGAATCATTTATTGTGCTATAAAATTTTACTTGTAAAGGTTGAAAGAAATAATTATTATAATTTTTAGTTGAATAATGTAGGTTTAAATAATTATTATTAACTGTATAAAAAGTATCTATTTTTAGTTTTTTAGAAAACTTAGTAATTGTACTATATTTAATTGTGCCCTTATTGTTTTTAATACCATAACATTTTCTAATAATTAAATTACAACTTGAAAGTAAAATTAAAAAGCCAAATACAATAAGCCCAAACGCTATACCACATCTGCTCAATTGAAATTGTACGCTATTACCAGTATTAAACCGCCACACAGAAAATCTAAATTTTAGCCTAATGTTTTTTAACAAGTGTTACTATTAAGCCGTCAGTATTTTTTAAAACTATAAAATCGTTGTTACTACTTAATAGAACTTTAAACGTATAATCAATACCGTTGTATTTGAACCTTATCGCATTTAGATCGTTGTCCAAAATATATTTTGCAGAAGATTTGATGTTACCCATATTAAATTTTATTTCTTCTTTATCAACAGTCATTTCAAAATCACTAATTGTCATGCTATTTATATCTTTTTGATTCATTGGGCATAAACCACAAAATTTACCAGATGCTCCGTTCACTTTTTCCATAGGGCAGCTAACTTGCCATGTAGAGAGCAACTCGTTTTGCCCGAATGAAAATTGAACCATTACTATTAAAAACGTTACTAATGTTAATCGAATTATTTTTGTCATGATATATTTGTTTTATACGTTATTGTCTTTGGTTTTTGCAACTAACGGTTGGCGAATTTATATAGTGAGACTTTCGAAGCAACATATGTCTATACCCACAAATGTTTATTTCGAAGATACAAAAATTTCTGTTACGATGTTTGCCCATGACGCAATTGTCCAGTGTTAGGGTTAGTTGTTTACCTTTTTAAAATAACGGTCAGTTCAACAATTGTCCCAAGCATACATACGCTAGCAATGTCCGTTTTTGGGGTATAAACAAAATTAACAGGAAGTCCATCAATTAATGGGATATTGAAAGACTTTAAGTTTATAGGTTCAAGAAATTTATTTCCAAATTGGTCGACCGAGTATAATTCAATGACCCAACCACAGCCGTCAAAGCCAGTTTTATCTTTTAAAACTCCTGCCACAAAAGAAGTAGTCGGTAATTCAGAAGAAACTGAATTGTTTTTTTTCTTGCAAGTTGTGAAGATTAGAACAATGTTCAATATTAGTATGGCTCTTTTCATTTTAAATAGTTTCACTACGCTTCGTTTAATCCTTATATGTTATCAGCAGTTTTTATGTTCCCCTTTTTATTTTCCAGAAATTGCAACCGATACCTGCTTTAAATATTCCATTGAAGTATGAAAAATATGGCTTACCTCCGCCGCTATTAAATGTTTCACCAGTGTTTGCTTTCCAAATAAACTCTTGTTTAGACCAGCCTGCACCAAGTCCAATACTTGTTGAAAAGTAAAAATATTTTAAAAAATGAACATTAAACCCATAACTTAAATAGTGACTGTTATTAAATATTTTTAAAGTCCTTACTCCAGTGAATTTAGTATTGTCCCAATAAAAGTCTATCTGTCCTGATTTTATTTTTGAGGATAATAAATTAAAATCATATTCAAAGAAAAAACTGAATGTTTTTCCTTTTCCATTGGGATAAATTTGATAGCCAAGTTGGAGTCCATGTAAATAATTATTTAAAACTGGGTCTTCTTTGGATGCAAGAAAAGGCCCTAAAAACAATGTGTACTTTTTGTAATTCGCAACAATACTTGGATTAATATTTTGATTTCCATTGTCACTGGTAGAAATATGTCCAGCGACACCTAAGAGCAATGATTTCGTTGAGTCTTGAGCGAAAACGTGCAACGTCAAATTTAATAAGATGATGATTAATATTCTACTCATTTCATTATAATTTGTCTGTCCAAAAATGTACCAATCTTCAATGTAATAACTAACTATAATGTTTATTTTTTTATAGTGTAAATTGGTTTAAACCAATAAGCCAACCTAAACCCTACAAAATTACCGGTATTTGTAAATTCGTGATAATAATTAGTATTATCAATAGTGTAATTTACATAAGCCTTAGCTTTGTTGTTTAAACCGGCATTAACTATAAAAGCGGCATGTAAAATGCCTCCTTTTTTAAAATCATGTTCGCGTGCAAATACAAAACGTAACATTGCATTTGGACCGTTATTGTTTTTTGCTGTCAATTCAATATCTGGTGCTTTTATTGCTCCATCAGCATACACAGTATATTTAGATGTTACAGTTTGAGCTTTAGAAAATGTAGGTATAAAACCAGCTCCAATAACCCATTTACTATTATTACAATTAGGGTTAAACTTATAATGTATTAAAAGTGGCGTTTGTAACTCAGTAAATTTAGCATTTGCACCACTCCATCGGTTTTGTAATTGGCTAAACTTGTAATTATTTGAAATTCCAAAATTAAACCCATAGGTATTTATACCCATTCCAAAAGTGGCCATCCAATGTTTATTGTGGTCGTATCGT
>CAZAPH010000118.1:0-7003 GCA_964487105.1 uncultured Akkermansia sp. | reverse complement strand
TTTTGTTAAGAAAAAGTGGAAAAAGAAATATGACTTTTTGAGGGTTGACTAATTAGTCCTATAATCAGAATCAAGTTTTATTGGAGGCGGCATTACCATTGTAAAATTAAAAAATAGCTTTGGGCTATTTTTTAATTACAATTGGTATAACCCAAAATTTGCAATAGAACTTCAATTCTGTCTCAAAACACCTGCAAAATCAAAATCTTTGCAGCTTTTTCACGTTAACCAGAGTAGCAACTATGTTTCACTCGCAAAACCTTTAATTTTATTGCCGTTTTGTGTCTAATAACTATCCGTATTGCAAAATATGGGTTTAATCTGCCAAATAGTCAATTAAAAAATAATGGCACAGTTAGTGATTTAACTAAATTAGTTTTTTTGAATTGATTATGAATATGTTTGGAAACCACGATGATTTGCAGTTCAATCAAGGGATTGAAGAAGATACTGACTTTATTCCACTTTTAAGTTCTGATGAAGAGGATAGTATAATTAATGAAAAAGTACCGGATGTTCTGCCAATTTTACCTCTTAGAAATACAGTTTTGTTTCCAGGAGTTGTTATTCCTATTACTGTTGGTAGAGATAAATCTATCCAATTAATTAAAGATTATAATAAGGGGGATAAAACAATTGGCGTTGTTTCTCAAAAGCAAGATAGTACCGAAGATCCTAACGAAAACGATTTATTTAAAGTAGGAACTGTAGCTTTTATTATTAAAATGTTACGTATGCCAAATGGCGATACTACTATTATTTTACAAGGTAAAAAAAGATTTAAAATTCAACAATTTATTCAAACAGAACCTTATCATAAAGCTAAGGTTATTGCTTTTCCTGATGTTAAACCAAACGAAAATGATAAAGAATTTGAAGCTATTATTTCTAACTTAAAACAAACCTCTCAAGAAATAATAAAATTATCACCAAACATACCTAGCGATGCTGGTTTTGCATTAAATAATATTGAAAGTCCTTCGTTTTTAGTTAGCTTTATTAGTAATAACATGAGTGCTAATACTGCCGAAAAACAAAAACTTTTAGAAATTGAAAATTTAAAAGAAAGAAGCATGCAAGTTTTAGAATTCTTAAATAAAGAATTTCAAATACTTGAATTAAGAAATCAAATTCAAAATAAAACCAAACAAGATTTAGATAAACAACAACGCGAATATTTCTTAAACCAACAAATTAAAACTATACAAGAAGAACTTGGAGGTAATAATTTTGAACAAGAAATTAATGGCTATAAAGAAAAAGCCAAAACTAAAAAGTGGAACAATGATGTAAAAGAAGTTTTTGAAAAACAAATTTCTAAACTCCAACGCATGAACCCAAATGCTGCTGAATATGCAATACAAACTAATTATGTTGAATTGATGTTAGAGCTGCCTTGGAATGAATTTACATCTGATAATTTTGATTTAAAACATGCACAACATATTTTAGATGAAGACCATTATGGTTTAGAAAAAGTTAAAGAAAGAATTATTGAACATTTAGCAGTTTTAAAACTTAAAGGAAATTTAAAATCACCTATTATTTGTTTGTATGGACCTCCGGGGGTTGGTAAAACAAGCTTAGGCCGAAGCATTGCAAAAGCTTTAAACAGAAAGTATGTTAGAATGAGTTTGGGTGGCTTAAAAGATGAAAGTGAAATTAGAGGTCATCGTAAAACATACATTGGCGCTATGCCAGGACGAATTTTACAAAATTTAAAAAAAGTACAAAGTAACAACCCTGTATTTGTTTTAGATGAAATAGATAAGGTTGGAAATGATTACCACGGAGACCCCTCCTCTGCTCTATTAGAAGTTTTAGATCCTGAGCAAAACTCTACTTTTTATGATAACTTTTTAGAATTAGATTATGATTTAAGTAATGTTATGTTTATTGCAACCTGTAACAACTTGGCGGCAATTCAACCTGCATTACGCGACAGAATGGAAATAATTGAAGTAAATGGTTATACGTTAGAAGAAAAATTACAAATAGCTAAAAACCATTTATTACCTAAACAAATTGAAGAAAGCGGATTAAAAAAATCACAAATAAAATTAAGTGATAAAGTAATTGAATACATAATTGATAATTATACCGCTGAAAGTGGTGTAAGAAATTTAGAAAAAAAATTAAATAAAATAGCCCGTAACATGGCTGTTCATATTGCTAAAGAAAAAGAACTCCCTAAATTAAATGAAGAAAGTATTTTAAAAATATTGGGGCCTTCTCATTCAAAAAGTAAATATCAAGGTAACGAAATTACTGGTGTAGTTACAGGTTTAGCTTGGACACAAGTGGGTGGTGATATTTTATTTATTGAAACAAGCTTAAGTAAAAGTAAAAACGCAAAGTTAACGTTAACGGGTAATCTTGGTGATGTAATGAAAGAAAGCGCAGTTTTAGCGCTTGAATATTTAAAAGCTCATCCGCATTTAATAAATTTAACTACAGATGAATTGGAACAATATAATGTACATGTACACGTACCTGAAGGTGCAACCCCTAAAGATGGACCAAGTGCAGGTATTGCCATGTTAACCTCATTAGCAAGTGCATTTACAAAACGCAAAGTAAAAAAGGCTTTAGCAATGACTGGTGAAATAACTTTACGAGGAAAAGTTTTACCAGTTGGTGGAATTAAAGAAAAACTTTTAGCTGCAAAGCGCGCAGGAATTAAAGAAATTATTTTATGTAATGAAAATAAAGTAGATGTTGATGATATTAAGCCCGAGTATTTAAAAGGCTTAAAGTTTAATTACGTTTCTTTAATGGAAGACGTTTTAAAAATTGCATTATAAAAAAAAGAGCATCAAATTTGATGCTCTTTTTTTTAATTTCAACTATTATACCGCTTTGATTTAATAATTAGTCCTATTTTACTAATATTGTAATTTAAAATAATAAATGTAATTTCTTAAATTATTAAATCTGTTAATTTGCATTCTAAAACTTCTGCTATTTTTTTAAGTGTTAAAAAGGTTGGGTTTACTTCTCCTGCTTCTATCCTCCTAATATGCCTACCATCTGTACCTAACTCAAAAGCTAATTGTGCTTGTGTAACTTTTTGAGTTATGCGCTTTTTTTTAATGTTTTCACCAAGTTCTTTTAAAGTGTTTATATTTTGTTTTTTTAGCACCTACAAATTTTATTTGTTAAAAATTTGCAAATAGGGTTTAAAAACCCTATTTTTGATTTGTACTAATTTTTATAAATTAGTTAAATGAAAAAAACACTAACAATTTTATTTATATTGGTTTTTAATTACACACACAAAGCACAGCAAAACCTTGTACCTAATGGGAGTTTTGAATATTATAAAACATGTCCTTATGATTTTGGAATAAATAATTTTTCAAACGATTGGTTAGGAATTTTAAGCCCAGATCTTTTTAATAGTTGCTCAAACCCTACAACCAATGTTAGTGTGCCTTTAAATGGGTTTGGGTATCAAGTCCCTAAGTCTGGATAGGGTTATTCTGGTTCAGGTATTAAAGAAAGTACATTTTATATTGATGCTAAAGAATATCAATTCGTTAAATTAAGTGAAAAATTAATAATTGGAAAAAAGTATAATTAGTCATTATATTGCAATTTAGCAAATAGTAGTGCTCTTGCGCTTGACAAAATATCAGCCGTTTTTGTAGTTGATACATTTTATGGCGCTTTAAACCCTAGTTTTTTTACCTACCCAATTACTAATTTTGATACAAAAGTTGATTTTAAATGTGATAATTGTTTTTTTGATGATACTTTAAATTGGATAAAACTAGAAAATGAATTCTATGCAAAAGGAAATGAAGAGTTTTTAATAATTGGAAGTTTTGATAATTATAAAAATCAAAAAATTAAAGTGATTAATGATACTAATGGATTAACTTACGCATATTATTATTTTGATGATGTATCCTTAATTATTGCTGATGATAAGATAGATGATATAAATATCCCTGAAATAATTACCCCTAACAACGATGATAAAAATGATGTATTTATGTTAAATAATTTTCCCTTTAAAAACAATTTTAATATTCAAATATTCAATCGTTGGGGTAATGAAGTATTTCAAAGTAATAAAGTTGATTTTGTATGGGATGGAAGATTTAAAAATGAAATACTACCTTTTTCAACTTATTTTATTTTGATTACTGCAACAAAAGATGATGGAAATCAATTTATACATAAAGGAATTATTCAACTTATAAAATAAAAAAACATGAAAAAATCTACACTTGCAGTACTTTTAATCACTTTGATAAAGAGTAATTTATCTGCCCAATGGTTAACAAATGGTAATCCACTTTTATCGCTACCTAACAACTTTCTAGGTTCAGCTACAGGCAACAACACATGGCTACGCATGGGTGTAAACGGTAGCCAAGATATTTTTATAGATAATAACCCAGCGCAATTATATACAGGTAGTGCGGCTAGTGGTGCTTTTAACCAAGGTGGGCATTGGATTGGACTTGGCCGTGTTTTTACACCTCAATTAGGCCCTGGTGCTTTTCCTATTTTTGCACCTAAAGCTCATTTACATATACACGGCAACAATACTACAGGGTCATTCGGTTTTACTGGAGGAATAAGAAATTGGTTTAATACAGGCGTTTTAATGACAGAAAATAGTGATGGAATGTATGTTGGGTTAAGAAGTTTGGCTCCAAATACAAGCTATGCAGTTGTTAATTGGAGCGACGATGCTTTCGGTGGCGCAGGAACAGATTTTTTAAGTTTCAATTTTACTGGTGGTCCAAGTGTGCTTGGAAGTTCTGTTAATGGTATGGAGTTAGGAAGATTTAATCCTACTCCTAATTCAGGTTCATTTGGAGTGGGTAACTTTCAATTTATAAATGCATTTGCCGAACCAACGAGGAGGGTAGAAATTTTAGATGCTGAACCAAACACAGGATTAAATGCCAATAGACCGCAACTTAGATTAACTTATGCATACAATGCTAATCCTTTAAACGGTATTTTTAGTGAGTTTCAAACCACTAACTTGGGAGATTTATACTTTAATGCTAGATCAAATACAAGCTTAAGGCGCTTTGGGTTTCATTCAAATACACCAAACAATACAGTAGAAATTGATGCTTTAAATAGCAGTCCAATTCCAGCCTTAGGTGCTACCGGAAGTAGTGGTTTAAGATTTACAAGATTAACATCAGCAAACACACCACAAACAAATCCTGGTACTGGAGTTTTATCTTTAAATTCTCAAGGTGATGTAATTTATGTGCCAAACATAGCTAATGCTAATAATGGAGTTTGGAATAATAGTGGCACTTTTCAATTTGGTGCACCATGTTCAAATATTGGAGCAATTGCAGCAACAACATTTACAACAGATAGAAGTATTTTTACCGGAAATTTTAATTTTTGGTTTGCAACTTTTAATAACAATACAGGAGGTGTTGGTATTGGAGCACAACCAGCCTCTACAACATTTTGTAATGTGGGCAATACATTTGAAGTTAGTGCAAACTTAAAAAACACAAAGTATGGTAATACAAATGCAAGCGGAATTCGTTTAACTAAATTAACAAGTTCAAGTCCGGTAATAGCTAATGGTGTAAATGGCGTAAATAATCAAAAAGTACTTTCGGTTGATAAAGATGGAGATATAGTACTTATAAACGCCAGTAGTGTACCTACAGCCAATAATGGTTTACAAATAACGGGTACAAATGTTCAATTAGGAGGCGATTGTTCAGTACCGGCGCAAGTAACAGCGGCACAATTGTTAACCGATAGAAAAATACCATTAGGCTCAAAAAATTTAATATTTACTTCTTTTCCTACTCCGGGCAAAGGCAACGTAGGTTTTGGCGATTTTAACAATACACAATGTTTCCCTGGTAATTTAGTTGAAATTAGAAACAATCAAGCATTTCCAAATGCAACAAGTGGTTTACGATTAAGTGATTTAGCAGGGGCAACGCCATTTGCTAGTAACAATCAAGTGTTAAGTATAAACGCATCGGGGGATGTTATATTAACGAACAGCCCTGCGTCTGCAATTTCATTAGGTGGTGTATGCGCTAGTGGTGCTAACCCTTTAACTACAAATTGGGAGATCCCATTAAATAATAATAATTTTATTTTTGGTGGACAAGGCCCAGTTAATAACAATGTAGGTATTGGTACTACATGTGCGCCTATTGCTAAATTAGATGTGCTTCAGAACTCAGGAAATTTAGGGAGTATCGGAATTAATATTGAAAATAAAGATTTTGCTGGTGCTACACCTGGTGTAACTGATGTTATAGGCGTAAAAAGTTTAATGAGTAATCCATCTCCTGGATGCTCTCAAATTGCAGGTTGGTTTGAAGCAATTGGAGGGGGGGGCTGTGTTGGCGCTCCTCAGGCACATGCTATATACGTACCACAAAACGGTGGAGGAATTTCCATCGGTTATCCTAATCCTGCAGTTGTTGGTTTTGGATCCTTGTTGGATGTTAATGGTACGATTTCAGCAGCAGGTGTTACCTACCCATCAGATGCTAGTTTAAAAAATTCTGTAACAAATATTCCTAATTCATTAGCAACAATTAAAAAGTTAAGGCCAGTTACATACAATTGGAATACACCATTAAGCCAAGACATGAATGGCCTTCACGCTGGTTTTATTGCACAAGAAGTAGATACAGTTTTGCCTCATTTGGTTAAAACTAATCCTGCTTCCGGTAAAAAATCTGTAGCTTATACAGAATTAATTCCATATTTAGTAAAGGCTATTCAACAATTAGAAAAACAAAATCATACTCAAGATAGTTTAATTACTGCCTTAACAAGTAGTATTAGTTCATGTTGTTCAAATTCAAGTGTGCGTTTAACAGGTATAAGTGGTGGTAGTATAAACCAACAAAACATTAATTTAAGCGATGCTGATGTAATTGTATTAAATCAAAATACGCCAAACCCATTTGCTGAGCAAACAACTATTATACCAATGTGAATAAATAATTAGTCCAATATTTGAATATTGGATTTTTTA
>CAZAPH010000117.1:0-7106 GCA_964487105.1 uncultured Akkermansia sp. | reverse complement strand
TTTCATTAGTTTAGTAGGAGCATTTCTTAAATGCAAAGGTACAGGTAAATCACCAGTTTTTTCAACCAATGCATAAGCCTGTTCAATAGCCTTGTATGATGCGTTACTTTTAGCGCTACAAGCAAGATATGTTGCACACTGACTTAATATTATTCTAGACTCAGGCATACCAATTACATTAACAGAATTAAAACAATTATTGGCTAGTAAAAGTGCGTTTGGATTTGCATTACCAATATCTTCGCTCGCTAAAATAATTAACCTACGGGCAATAAATAATGGATCTTCTCCACCTTTTAACATGCGCGCCAAATAATAAACTGCTGCATTTGGGTCGCTTCCTCTTATTGATTTTATAAATGCAGAGATTATATCATAATGTTGTTCGCCAGATTTATCGTATAAAGCTAAATTTTTTTGAATTATATTTAAAACCATTTCATTAGTAATACAAATTTTTTCGGATTCATTTGTATTAACAACCATTTCTAATGCGTTAAGTAATTTACGTGCATCACCACCGCTAACTCTAATTAAAGCCTCGTTCTCTTTTATCGTAATATTTTTATTTTTTAAAATCACATCATTTTTAATTGCGTAATTTAAAATTGACATTAAATCTTGTTCACTAAAATTTTCAAGTACATAAACCTGACAGCGTGAAAGCAAAGCCGGAATGACTTCAAAAGAGGGGTTTTCTGTTGTGGCGCCAATTAACGTTATTGTACCTTTTTCAACAGCACCAAGTAAAGAATCTTGTTGTGATTTACTAAAGCGATGAATTTCATCAATAAATAAAATAGGTTTTTCTTGTGAAAAAATTGTGTTTTTACCTGCTTTTTCGATTACTTCTCTTACATCTTTAACACCGCTATTAATTGCGCTTAAACTATAAAATGGGCGTTTTAATTGTTTAGAAATTATTAATGATAAACTAGTTTTACCAACCCCTGGAGGACCCCAAAAAATAATAGATGGGAGTAAATTACTTTCAATAGCATTGCGTAACACTTTACCTTTAGCAATTAAATGTTTTTGCCCAAAATAATTATTTAAATCTACAGGTCTTAATCTTTCTGCTAAAGGTTCCATTTTTGTTGTTACAGTTATATTAAACTCAATTTTTAAATAAAGAATAAACCAAATTAACTAATTATACAATTATACAAATTGAAAAAATATTGTTCTAATAAAATTATTTAATTTAATTTATTTTCATTAAAAAATTTTAACTATGTAATGCCATTTTAATTTGTTAAATTTACCATATAAAAACAACTATTTATGCAAATAAACTTTAAAAAAATAAAATTTGTACTTATTGTTACTTTAATTAGCATTATAACAATGTCTTTTGCTAAAAAATTAGATAAAGAAAAGGATCCATTACATAAACGAAAATTTAACGTAACCTATAGAGAAATAAAAGAAGGCGGTTCTAATAAAAAAGGAATAGCAAGTACTATTGAATTTAAAGATGGAAAACTTTGGAGTGATTTTATTTATGAAAAATTTCAATTAAAATGGTTAAGATACAGAATTAATAAAGATTCGGTTTATACAGATTCTACAGATACAGAAGTTAGGTATTTAGAAGTTGAAGCTACAATAACTGATGAAAACAACCAAACTGTAGTTATTGCATTTAATACAGTTGAATGGGATATTGAAGGGACATTAAAAATTACAAAAAATGATAAATTAAAAAAAGCATTTGATTTTGTGGGTAGAGAAAAAGGAGGAAAACCACCTAAAGAAAAGAAAAAGAAAAACGACGAAGCTATTGAAGAAAAAAAAGAATAGCACTAAACAATGACGATATTAAAAACTAAACTCTTTACTTTAATTTTAACTTCATTAATTATTTTATTTGCCTGTGGGCAAAATAAACAAACACCAAGTACAATAAATTTTAATCAAAAAAGCAAAATAATGACTGATGCAAAAAACACAATTGATACTGCAACATTTGGCGCAGGATGTTTTTGGTGTGTTGAAGCTGTTTTTCAACGCTTAAATGGCGTAATTAGTGTTAAAAGCGGTTACAGTGGAGGAACAATTAAAAATCCGTCATACAAAGAGGTTTGCACAGGCACAACCGGTCATGCGGAAGTATGCCAATTAACATTTGATAATTCTAAAATTAGCTTTGATGAATTATTAGAAGTGTTTTGGAAAACACACGACCCTACTACTTTAAATGCACAAGGTAATGATATAGGTACGCAATACCGTTCGGTAATATTTTACCATAACGAAAATCAAAAAAATATTTCACAAAAATATAAAGACGAAATTAATAAAAGTGGGGCCTATCCTAACCCTATTGTAACTGAAATTACTGAATTTACAAATTTTTATCCTGCCGAAGATTACCATGCTAATTATTATAATTTAAACGGGCAAGAAGGCTATTGCAAAATGGTAATACAACCTAAAGTAAAAAAGTTTGAAGAAATTTTTAAATCAAAATTAAAGTAAACTTTTTCATTTTTCAATTACAGCAAACAAATGTGTCCGTAAAAAGGGCCAATTAAATAAATTATAAAATTTACCAACCCTACGGCCAATTGGTGGAGCTAATGTAATTTTAGTAAATGTTATTTTTTTAGCATTAGGGAAAAGATGTTTAATGTTTTTACGAGTAACTTTTTTTACATTTTTATTTTTAGGATTATTAAACGTAAAATCGTACCAAAAAATAACACCATTATCATTTAATAATTCCCACATTTTATTTGCTAAATTAATTCTATCTGAATTATTTAAAATAGAAGTAAAAACTGTTGATTGAAAAATGCAATTAAATTTATTATCAATTTTTAAAGTAATTGCATTTCCTGGGTAAACATTATTTTTATTTACTTTTAACAACAAAGCCTCTATTCTTTCTGGTAATAATTCATTTAAATATATATTCTCTAATTTAAATCCTGCGTCAATAAAAAAAGAAATATTATTGCCTTGCCCTGCGCCTATTTCTAATATTTTTGCGGAATCAATATTTGTAACAAACTTCTTAGCATTAAACACAAAACAATTTTTAACTTCATTACCACAAAAAACAGAATAAAGTGAATTATAAATTTCACTCCTAACTCTTTCGTTATAATTTTTAATTATTTCATTTTCTGTACTCAATTTAGTTCTTCTAACTGTTTGTGTAAGCTTGCGGCAATTTTATCTCTGTTAAATTTAGACAAAACATAATTTCTTCCGTTTTTTCCAAAATCTTGTAATTCATTTATATTCTTGCAAAAATAATTTAAGCAATTTATTAAAGCATTTACATTTTCAGGTTCAAAATATAATCCAGCTTTTGCGTCATCAATAAATATTTTTTTTGCTTCACCATCAACACCTAATAAAATTGGTAATTCCATAGCTAAACTTTCAAATATTTTAGAAGGAATTGCGCCTTTAAATATGTCTAATTTTTTAAGTGGGATTATTGCAGCAATACAATTTTTTAATATTTGTGGCATTTCTGTTTTCGAAACAGGGTTTAAAAACACCACATTGTTTAATTTTAATTTTTCTTTTAATTCAACTAATTTTTCTTTTTCGGGACCATTACCTAATAAAACAAATTTAATTTCAGGTTGAGATACAAAACTAACAGCTGCGTTTAAAATAATTTCTAATCCTTGGGCTATTCCTATAATTCCAGCATATAAAAAAATAATATCCGTTTCTTTAAAACTATTTTTTGTTCTCCAATTTTCTTTTTTAATTTTTTCAGGATTATAAAAATTTAAATCAACACCGTTTGGTAACCAATAGGTTTTTACATCAGGAAATCTTTTATTAATATTTTCGCAAATACCTTGAGTTTGCCCAGTAACTATAACAGACTTTTTATATAGTTTTTTTTCTAAATTATAAGCCATCTTTAATAAAAAAGAATTTTTAACTACACCCAATTTTTCTGCACTTTCTGGCCATAAATCACTAACATTAAAAATTAATTTTGCTTTCGTTTTACGTGATAAATACAAAGCACTATATCCTAAAAATAAAGGAGGTGATTCGCACATTAAAAAATCATAATTTAACTCAAGCTTACTTGCTGTACGAATACTACTTAAAACAAATGAAAAATAATTTCTTAACCGATTTACAATTGATTTGTTTTTAGATACAAAAATTGAGCTTCTATGAATTTTTACACCTTCAATTTCTTCAAATAAATAAGATTTATTTTTATAACCTTCGTAAATCTCCATTTGAGGGTAATTAGGCATTGCGGTTAATACTGTAACTTCAACATTAAGTTTAACTAATCTTACAGCAAGTTCAAATAGTCTATTTTGAGGAGCTCCAATTTCTGGAGGAAAATATTGAGTTAGTATTATAATTTTCAATTTAAACCAATTTATAATTTTAAATCTACAAAATTTACTTTAAAGCTTCATATAATGCCCTGTGTAACTTTCCTCTTATGCCTAATTTTGCAAGTTTATTAGGTTCAACATTAGGATAAACACGATTACTTAAAAACACAAAAATTAAATTATTTTTAGGGTCGGCCCAAGCAAAAGTTCCTGTAAACCCACTGTGTCCAAAACTTTCTAAACTACATAAAGATGTAACAGGGCTATCTTTTTTTTCATCAGGTTCTGGTTTATCAAAACATAAACCTCTTCGGTTATTTACAAAAGCTTGTTTACGTGTGTATTCAATTACAACATTGCTATCTAATATTTGTTCTCCTCTATAATTTCCTTTATTTAAATAAAATTGCATGAGTTGGGCAACATCATAAGCGTTACCAAATAAACCTGCATGCCCTGCAACACCACCCATTAAAGCTGCACCGGGGTCATGTACAAAACCCTGCACAACTTGTTTTCTAAAAATAACATCATTTTCTGTTGGAGCAATTTGTTCAATAGAAAAGTATTTTTGAGGTAAATAAGTTAAGCTTAATCCTAATTTTCTATAAATTTCAGCAACATAATCGTTTTGTTTTTTATTTGATAATTTTTCAATTATTTGCTCCATAAAGTAGTATCCTAAATCGCTGTATAAATATTTTTTTGGGTTCTCGATTTTAGAATTAATAATTCTACAATACATTGAATCAATAAATGAGTTTTTTGAATATAATTTTTTTGCTACTCTAATTGAATAAACATCACTTGGTTTTGTGCTAAAAAAACCAGGTTTATACTCATGTTTTTTATTCATTGTTTTTAAATAAAAAGGAATCCATGCTTGTAACCCTGCTTGGTGAGCTAAAACGTCTTTAATTATTAAACTATCTTTATTTGAGTTATGCAAGTTTGGTAAATAAAATCCTAATGTATTATTATAATCAAATTTTTTTTCGCATTGTAATTTCATTAATGCTAAAGCACTTGATGCAATTTTTGTTACACTAGCTAAATCATAAATAGTTGCATTGTTTACTTCTTGTGCATCAACATCGTAGGTGTATTTTCCAAAACTTTTTTGGTATATTAATTCTCCGTCTTTTAAAACTGCAATTTGGCATCCTGGGTAAGCCATTTCTGTAATTCCAGATAATGCAATACTATCAATTGTTTTAAATCTTTTCTTAATTATTTCGTTTTTTTTTTGAGGTGTTAATTTTTGTTTAGGCGCTAAATCAAGTCCACTATTATAAGCGTAGTTTTGTGTAGTTATAGGTAATCGTGCACTCGCGCCTATATTACCTAAAATTAAATTAGCCGCAGCTCTTTGCATACTAGGAATATATTCATAAGCCCAAATTAATGATTTACAATTTGTAAAACCTAAATTTTGATTTAACAGATACGGATTTGCGTAAGCAACTACTATTGTAGGTTTAATTAAAGCAATGCTATCTATTAATTTTAACGATTGTAATCCAATACCATAATTGTTCTCGGCTTTAAGTGTACTTTTGTTTATTTGAATAATTACGTTTTTGTATTGCAAGAGTTGAGTATATAGTTGTTCTATTTATTTAGATGTTGCATTATGCTTTAACCCTAAATGGTCTATATTTAATTGTTTTTTTAAAGTTTTATAAAAGGTATTTTCTTCTTCTAAACCTAAAGATAATTCTAATGTTTTACTATTAACATCAGGTTCTATAGGTATAGTTAAATTTTCATTTTTTAATAAAGTAACTGCAGCATTACCTAATTTATCATTTAAAACATCGCTTTCTTTTGTGTTTAATTCTTTAACTAAATTTTTAGTTACTACTTCTGGTTTAACATTTAATCCGCACCAATATTTTAATTTTAAAATTTTTTTACATTTTTCATCAATTTCATTTTGTGTAATTTTACCTTCAACTATTGCTTTTTTAATTTCATTTATTGCTTTTGGAACATCACCACTAAAAAGTAAAATATCATTACCTGCTAATAAAGCCATAACATCTGCAATTCCAGGCTGATAAAATTTTGCAACGCCTTGCATATTAAGAGCATCAGTAAATATTACACCTTTATAATTTAATTTATTAATTAATAATTCTTTAACTATTTTTGGAGAAAGTGTTGAGGGTAAATTTTTTGAAGTATCAAGCGCTGGAATATTTAAATGAGCTACCATTATACTTCCAATTCCCTTTTCAATTAAATATTTAAAAGGATAAAGTTCAAGAGAGTCAATTCGTTCTGCAGAATGATTAATTTGCGGTAATGTTTTATGCGAATCACTATCTGTATCTCCATGCCCAGGGAAATGCTTGCCAGTTGCTAATACATTTTGAGATTGCATACCTGCCATATACATATAAGCTTTTTGAGCAACTTTAAATTTGTTTTCACCAAAACTTCTAACTCCAATTACAGGATTTAACGGGTTATTATTAATATCTGCATCGGGAGCAAAATTTACATGTAATCCTATTCGTTTACATTCTTTAGCTATTTGAACTCCCATTTCAAAAATTAAACTATCATTTTGAATTGCACCTAAAGTCATTTGTTTGGGATATCTTACTGTACTATCCAATCGCATTGATAATCCCCACTCTCCATCAATACTAAAAAGCATAGGTGTTTTAGAAATACTTTGATAGTAATTAGCCAATTTACCCTGCCTCATTGGCCCACCTTGCATCCATTTAAGGCCACCAATTTTATATTTTGTAATGAGTTCCT
>CAZAPH010000116.1:0-7199 GCA_964487105.1 uncultured Akkermansia sp. | reverse complement strand
ATGATATTTTAAATCAACTCTATCAAAACAAAAGCGTTGTTGAATTTTTATTTGCTAACCGAGAGAACATAACAGTTAATGAACTATTATCAAGAGACGATATTAGCCCAGAGGCCTATCAAAGACTAAAAGCACTTGAACTTGTTTTTGAATACCAAAACATTGTTAGTCTTAACGACGCCGTAATTGCAATGTTTGAAGATTTTATGGAGATTGGTGAGGTAACACCAGGCTTAGTTAACGATTATATAAATGAATTAAAAAGATACATTCGTTTTTATCAAGAAGTACATGAACACAGATTTTTAAGAAGCATTAAAAAATATTTAAAACGAATAAACATTGCCCTACCACGCGAAATTATTAAACTTCAAAAAAATGTTGATGATACCTATAAAAACGAGGCTAATTATAGAATTAAACTACACAAACTAGAAGATTATAGAGAGAAACGCGATACAATTATTGAATTTATTAGGAAAACAGAAGATATAATTTCGGAAACCAGACAATTATTTACCTATACAAACGATACAGAACTTTTTGGAATAGTAACCAATTTAAAAAGTACTTTAATTGAAAACTTAGATTTTTTAATTGAAATACAAACTGATATAACAGATTATATTAATAAAATACAATTTCAATTAGATGTTTACTTAAAAGCTCAACGTCTTAAAGAAATTAAAGACCATGGGACTTTACATTACAGAACAGATTTTTTAGAACAGGTTAAAAATGTAAAAACACTAAAACACAATGGCGTTAAAGGTCCTCGAACAAAAATAGCTATCGATTTTTTATTTTCAGACGAGGGACATGTTTTATGCAAACGCGTTGCCGAAAAATATAAATTATCACGCTTAATGGTTCGTGGAATTGCTGGTAAATTACCAAGTAATTTTAAAGACCAATTAATTGATCAACAAATAAAATTAGATGTAGAAAAATTAGTAGATAAATTTTTAAATCAAAACAAACTCAATTTATTTGAATATTTAATTGATTATAAATTTCCTAAAGCAGTTGGTACTGTAAGCTTTGAAGATAGATTATCAATATTTGTTGAAATAGCTATGGAATATCAAAATAGTTTAGATTTTAAATACCGTTTAGGTTATCATGATTATTTAGATAACAATCAAACAAAAAAACGTTTAGGTTACACAATTATTCTACCTCTTAAGATAGAAGATAAAAAGAAGAAAAAAGAAACACAAAAAACAAATTAATAAATTAATATACATATTATGAACGCAGAAGATTACGGATTACCAAGACAGACACACGACATTTTTACGATAATGGCACGTGGTCATTTTATCAGTAGTAATGGCACAAAAGATAATATGAGTAAATTATATGACGTAATTAATAATCCTGAAAATTTTGATAGATTACAAGCCTATTTTAACGTAATAAGATACAATATAGAAAGAGGTAATTACTATTTTTATTTTTCAAGATTAAATGAAGCAAATAGTTTAATTGAACAAAAATTAGAAGCTTTTGAAAGATACATTGATGTAATTGATTTATTTGCAAGTATGGATAATAAAATTACAATAGGTGCCCGATTTAGACCAAGTGAGATTGCTGAAGAATGTAATGCAAACGTAAGGTTAAAACAAAAGTTACAAAAAATACCAATGTACCGTAGCGAAACTTTATTAAACAAAGTACGAGACATTTGTAGTTTAATGACACGTGATTCTTTTTTAGAATTAGAAGACGAACAAACTGAAAGTTATAAAGTACTTGATGCCTATACGTATTTATTAGATATGATTAATGCAATTAGTATATACGAAGAAACAAGTGGAACTGAAAATAATAGTAGTGGAATTATATTAAACTAAATTAAAAAATAAAAAGTTTAAAATTTGATAGATTGAATAAAATGGAAAATGTAAGAATACTAAATAGAATTGTAGAAATAAATATTGCTAATGTTAAATATGCAGATATAGAATTGTGTGGTAACACCTGTTTTGTTGGAACCAATAATTTTGGAAAAACATCATTACAAAGGGCAATTTTATTTTTTTACAGCGCAAACAGTAGAGGTTTAGGTATTGCGCAATCGCAAAAAAGTTTTGAAGAACATTATTTCAGATACGAAAACTCTTACTTAATTTACGAAATTGCAACAGAAGATAAACCTTTTTTTGTTATGGTTTATCGCCATAATAAACTTGTATTTAGATTTGTTGATGCGCCATATAATCCAGATTTCTTTTTAAACAGCGAAGATGAAGCGATGAAAATAAAAGAAATAATTTCGAATCTTGAACGTAGAGGCATTTACATTTCCAATCAAATTGATACCTTTGAAAGATACAGAAACATAATTTACGGAACCGAAACTGATAAACAACTTTCTAAATTTCATTTATTAAAAGGAAATGAAAAATATGGGAACATTCCTAAATCAATAACCAACGTATTTTTATCTTCTAAAAGTAGTATCGACTCAAGATTTATAAAAGATTTTATTGCCAACTCATTAACCGATCAAAACTCTTCAATTAAGTTAGAACAAGTAGAACGTCAATTACGTCAGTTTAATGAAAAATATACCGACATTGAAACTTATATTAAAAAAGAAACCAATCAGTTAATAGAATTAATAGATAAAAAATACGACCAAGTACAAATGCTTAAAGGTGCGCAAATGTAATTGGCCGATAAACTTGGAAGCAGTATAAGGTTTGCTGAAACACAAAACGAAACAATTAGAGAAGCAGCTAAAAAGAAAGAAACAGAGTTAGAAGAACTTACAAACGAACACGAACATCAAACAGAAAATATACAAGAAAAGCAAAACGATATTAGAGAAGAAATTGGATTTTATGACAGAACAATTAGAGAGGCAAATAAAAAATTAAAAGAATATAAAGAAAACAATATTGAAGAAGCCGTTGAAAAACATGCAGAAAGAGAAAAGTTACAAGTTGAATTAAATATTGCACGAAGAGAATATGAAAGTTTAACAAGTAATGTATCAAGCATAGAACTTAAATACTCTTCGTTAATAGAACAATTAAGAAATGATAAAGCTGCTTACATAAATAAAATTAATTCTAAAACAAGTGAAATTTTTAACCATTATAACGAGTTACAACTTTTACAAAAAAACGAATTTAATAAGCGCGATACAGAATTAAAACAAAAACGTGATGAAGCTATTTCTGAAGTAGGTGCTGAAGTTACTGCAAAACAAATAGAATTTAACGAATTAAAAAGCGAAGAAAAAGTAATTAGAAATACGCGCTTTTATGAACAAGAAATTAAAGCACTTGAAACTGAATTAGCTGAATTAAGAGCGATTAGTTATAAAAATAAAAGCGAGAAAGCCATAAAACAAAATATGGTTCAAACTATACAACGTGAATGGGAGGCATTAGAACTAAAAATTAAAACTGCTTTAAATTCAAAAATTAACCAAACTAATTTAGAAGTTGTAAAACTAAAAACTGAAATAAAAGAAATTGAAAACAAACTTAACGTACAACACAATGCATTTTACGGATATTTAGAAAAAAATGTAAAAAATTGGCAAGAAAATATTGGGAAAGTAGTTAACGAAAAACTTTTATTCAGAACCGATTTAGCCCCTGAAATTAAAGAACAAACAGCCAACACATTATATGGTATTAGTTTAAATTTAGAAAATGTTGAAATCATTTCTAAATCAATCGAAGAATATCAATTCGAAAAAAACGAAAGATTAGCTAATATTAGAGATTTAGAAGAAGGATTAAACCAATTTCAAACTGCAAATAACGAAGAAAAAATGTTAGCCGCAGATAGATTTGGTAAACAATTAGGTGAATTAAAAGAAGATTTAAAAGTTTTAACCTATTCTCTTGAACTTGCCGATAAACGCGAACAAAAATTACAAATTGAACTTGAAGACTGGAAAATTAAAGCAGGCACCGAAGTTGAAGATTCGTTAACCGGTAACCGCCAACGTTTAAATATTATTGAAGAAGAATTATCCATCTTAAACAAAAAGAAAAATAATGTATTAAACGATTTTAATAATCAGTTTGATAAATTAAACACATATAACCTTGAACGCTTAACTGAACTTAAAGAAAGACAAGAAAGTGAAATTTCAGAACTTGAAGTTGAGAAAAAAAATCAAGTTAAAGAATTTGAAAATAAAGAAGATGAGTTAAGTAAAGAAAAAGAAAGCAATTTTAAAAATAAAGGTGTTGATGCAAAACAACTAAAAGCAGTTGAAAGTAAATTAAAAGAATTACAAGATGCTTTAAAGGAGATTGAACAATATGCTCAAATTGTAAACGATTATTTAAAAGATAAACGTGAAAAATTTGATAAACTTCCTGATTTAATTCAAAAGAAAGAAGAGTTTGTAAAAACAAATAACGATTTAAATGCACAGTTAGAAGAAAATACCCGTAAGTTTAATTTAAAACGTATGGAACTTAATAAAGCTAAACGTGCGTTTGATGAAGAATTAATTGAATTTAATAATGGAATTCGTTTTTATACTGAAACGTTTAGAGAATCTCCTGTACACAATAAATATGCTGATATAATTGAACGTGCTGAACCAAAACGTACCAATTTTAAAATTGCCGATTTATGTACACAAATGCTTAAAAATGATTCTCACTTTAATGAAGAATATGGTGCATTTCAACGTTATGTAAACGAATTTGCAGGTAAATTTAGGCTCGAAAACCACTTTAATTTTATTATAAGAACTGATGCTACACAAGGCGAATACGAACGCTTTGCGCAAAATTTAAGAAGCTTTATTAACGAAAATAAAATTGAACTTTCTATTGCTGAAACTGCAACACAAATTGGTTTAGTAACTGATAGTATTGCTACTAAAGTAAAAGAACTAAGTGGACAAAAAGATAAAATACAACATATTATTACTTTAATTGCCGAAGATTTTAAAAAGGCCGAATTTGAAGAAAGTAAATTAATTGAATTTATTAAAATTAAAATTGAAGAAAGCGATAATAAAGTTTATAAACTTTTAAAACGCATTGAAGAGTTTAGAGAAGAACATGGTCTTGTTTATAATGAAGGCTTATTTAATACAGATTTTGCAACAGGAAATAAACGCGAAATTAGTACAAAGGCCGTAAAATTGTTAGATCAATTAAGAACAGCAATAAAAGAACAGGAACAAGAAGAAATTCGTTTACAAGATTTATTTGAACTAAAATTTAATATTAAAGAAGGGATGAACGAAACTGGCTGGACTCATAAAATTGATAGCATTGGAAGCACAGGTACAGATATTTTAGTTAAAGCTATTATATACATTACCCTACTCCATGTATTTATTAAAGAAAGTAGCCACCGCAGTAGTAAAGACTTTAAAGTTCATTGTATAATTGATGAAGTTGGGCAAATTAGCGCACATTATTTACGTGAGCTTTTAAAATTTGCAAAAAACAGAAACATTATGATGATTAACGGTTTACCAAATAAATCTGGTTTAGAAAGTCATTACAAATTTACTTACCAATTTAGAAGAGAAGAAAATAATAATGTTCGTATTTTCCCTAGTATAGTAACAGAGGTAGAAGCATAGTTTACATTAATATTAATTAACTATTTGTTAATTAACATTTTTATATCTTTGTTCGAAGCGTGAAACAACTAGTAGTAATATTATTTTTTTTTATTGTAACATTTATTTCTAAAGCGCAAAACACTAGGCTTTACGACTATAACTCTATTGGATGGTATAATACATTTGCAACCATAAAAGTTAAAAATAAAATTAGTATCCATGCCGAGTGCCAAGTTAGAAGGGTAAAATTTATTACTAATTGGCAACAATTGTTGTTAAGGAGTGCTATTAATAATCAAGTAAACTCAAAAACTCAATTAAGAGTTGGCTATGGAAACATTGAAACATTTAATTATGGTAAAATACCAATTAATAATTTAGGTAAAAATTTTACCGAACATAGAATTTTTACTGCATTAACTTTAAATGATAATATTAATAAATTTGTTGTTAGCCATAGATTTATGTTGGAGCATAGATTTGTTGGAAGGTACAACGACTCTGCACAAACAAAAGAAAATAGTTTTATTTTTTTAAATAGAATAAGGTATTTGTTAAGATGCCAAATTGCACTTACCAAAAATGAAAATAAAACAAATAACCTTTTTTATATTGCAGCATATAACGAACTTTTTATTGGATTAGGCAAAAATGTAAACGAAAATGTTTTTGATCAAAACAGATTGTGTGGTCTTTTTGGATATAAATTAAATAACAAAACAAAATTTGAATTAGGCTATCTACAACAAGTTTCACAACTTGGTAGAGAAATTAACAATAGAAACGTTTTTCAAGATAATCAAGGATTATTATTCAATTTAGTTTTTAATATTTAAATATGAAAAAGTATTTTAAAACACTATACATTATACTTTTATTATCAATTACTGATAGTAATTATGCGCAAATAAATAAAACCAAAACTATTAATGATTTTGTAGTAACTCTGCACGAAGAAACATTAAATAAAGTACTGGCTGCCCTTGGAGATATTAGTGGAGCAAACGATTATGAAGTAATGCTTATTAAAGGAAAATATCATTGGACTATAAAAAACCCTCGAATTGCAATAAGACCAGACAGTAGTAATTTTTTTTGTGACGCATTAGTAACATGTGGTCCTTTTGATTATAAAACTAAAGTTGTTGGAGACGTTAAAATATATTACGACAATACTAAAAATTTAATTAATGTAAAAATTACTAGAGCCATTTTTGAGTTATACACCATGGTGTTTAATAAAAAAATACACATTAAAGATATACACTTAGAAGATTACTTTAAAGATCCTTTTAGTTTTGAAGGGCCGCAAACCATGGAAACTGATATGCAATTTACAATGCCCGATAGTACAATAAAAAAAATATATATAAAACCAACAGATTGTCGTATGGATATAAAATGGAAAGAAATTTGCACAAGTTGCGAAGTTGCAATTAGCGATAAGCCATTTAAAGTTAAGTTACCCATTGAAAGTATAAAAACAAACACAACAAGCGTTGTAAATCCAACTATTAATTCATCAAATACACAAACAACAACAAGTAAAACAGTAAAATAATACCAATTGTAATTAGTCGTCCCTCAATAAATTCTGTATGCCCTACTATTGTTGATTATACATTAAAAATTA
>CAZAPH010000115.1:0-7306 GCA_964487105.1 uncultured Akkermansia sp. | reverse complement strand
GTGATGGACCAACCTTTTTAGAAATGAAAACTTACCGTTACAAAGGCCATAGTATGAGTGATGCTCAAACCTATCGTACAAAAGAAGAGGTAAAAGAATATCAAGAACAAGATCCAATTTTAAAAGTATTAGCTACTTTACAACAAAATAAATGGATTGATGAAAATGGTATTGAAGAAGTAGAGGCTAGAGTTAAAGCATTAGTTGATGAAAGTGTAAAGTTTGCCGAAGAAAGCCCTTTCCCTGAACCCGACGAATTATATAAAGATGTTTATGCTGAACCTAATTATCCGTTTATTTTAGAATAAAAACAAATTATTATTTAATTTATAAATTTTTATATGGCTGAAATTGTTAGAATGCCTAAACTTAGCGATACCATGACTGATGGTGTAATTGAAAAATGGCATAAAAAAGTGGGCGATAAAATTAAAAGCGGCGATTTATTAGCCGATATTGCAACAGATAAAGCTACAATGGAATTCGAATCTTTTCAAGATGGTGTATTATTACATATTGGAATTCCAGAAAAACAAGCTGTACC
Organism: uncultured Akkermansia sp.; assembly: GCA_964487105.1. Classification (GTDB taxonomy): domain Bacteria; phylum Bacteroidota; class Bacteroidia; order B-17B0; family Aurantibacillaceae; genus Aurantibacillus. The sequence continues at coordinate 6,762 of CAZAPH010000115.1, read as the reverse complement.
TGTTGATTCGGTTATTGCAATTCTTGGTAAAGAAGGTGAAGATATTTCTGCACTTATAAATAACACTTCATCATCATCAACATCAACTAAAACAGAAACAAATAAAGATACAACAGTTGCACAAAATATTTCCAGTTCATCTATCCCTGCGGGTATTGAAATTGTACGTATGCCAAAATTAAGCGATACCATGACAGATGGTGTTTTAGAAAAATGGCACAAAAAAGTAGGCGATAAAATTAAAAGTGGCGAGTTATTGGCCGATATTGCAACAGATAAAGCTACAATGGAATTTGAATCTTTTCAAGATGGTGTTTTAATTCACATTGGTGTTCAAGAAAAACAAAGTGTACCTGTTAATGCAATTATTGCCATTTTAGGTAAAGGCGGCGAAGATGTAAATGCAATTTTAGCAGCAATAAATTCATCGTCAAACATTTCAAATACTAACAAATCAGAAACAGTTGTAAATAGTACTGAACCTAAAACAGTAAGTACAACTAATGCAAAAACTAATAATGCTGGTAATGGCAGAATTAAAGCTTCGCCTTTAGCAAAAGCATTAGCAAAAGATAAAGGCATTGATTTAACTAAAATTAATGGTACCGGCGATAATGGACGAATTACAAAAGCTGATATAGAAAATTATAAAGGTTCTAATGTTTCTAAATCTTCAAATACTTCTATAAGTTTAGGAACCGAAAGTTTTACCGATGAACCAATTTCGCAAATGCGCAAAGTTATTGCTAAACGTTTAAGCGAAAGTAAAAATACTGCACCACATTATTATTTAACTATTGATATTGATATGGATAACGCCATTGCTGCACGAGAAGCAATGAATAAAGTAAGCGATGTTAAAATTTCTTTTAATGATTTAGTTATTAAAGCATCGGCAGCGGCATTAAGAAAACACCCTAAAGTAAATAGTTCATGGCTAGGCGATAAAATAAGATACAATCATCACATTCATATTGGTATGGCTGTTGCTATTGAAGATGGTTTGTTAGTTCCTGTTATTAGATTTGCCGATCAAAAAAGCCTTTCTCAAATAAGCGCAGAAGCAAAAGATTTAGGTAAACGCGCTAAAGATAAAAAATTGCAACCTCAAGATTGGGAAGGAAATACGTTTACAATTTCTAATTTAGGAATGTTTGGTATTGAATCGTTTACTTCAATTATTAATAGCCCTGAAAGTTGTATTTTAAGTGTTGGCGCAATTAAACAAGTGCCTGTAGTTAAAAATAATTCAGTTGTGCCAGGTAATGTAATGAAAGTAACTTTAGCCAGCGACCACAGAAGTGTTGATGGCGCTTTAGGTTCAGCATTTTTACAAACGTTAAAACAATTTATTGAAAACCCGGTTACAATTTTAGTTTAATGAATTTAGATTTAAAAGGTAAATATGCTTTAGTTTGTGGTAGCACGCAGGGTATAGGGAAAGCCGTTGCTGTTGAATTGGCAAACCTTGGAGCTAATGTAATACTTTTAGCTCGAAACGAACAAAGTTTAAAACAAGTTAAAGCTGAACTAACGGTTAGCGGTAATCAACTGCATTCATACCTTGTGGCAGATTATAACGATACTAAAACATTAAAAGAATTAGTTCAAGCTTTTATCAATCGAAATGGTCCAATTAACATTTTAGTTAACAACACAGGCGGACCACCAAGCGGACCAATTACAAATGCTAAAGAAGAAGAATTTATTACTGCTTTTAATAACCATTTAATTTGTAATCAAATTTTAGCACAGCTATGTTTTGAAGGTATGAAATTGAGTGGGTATGGAAGAATTGTAAATATTATTTCAACCAGTGTAAAAGCCCCACTTGCAAATTTAGGTGTAAGTAATACTGTGCGCGCTGCAGTAGGCAATTGGGCAAAAACGTGGGCCAACGAAGTTGGAAAATTTGGCATTACAGTAAATAACGTTTTGCCAGGTGCTACTTTAACTGGTAGATTAGAAACAATTATACAAAATAAAGCTACTAAAACGCAACAAAGTTCAGATACAATTAGTAATGAAATGTTAGCTGAAATTCCTATGGCTCGCTTTGCAAATCCCGCCGAAATTGCCAATGCCGTTTGTTTTTTAGCTAGCCCTGCTGCTTCTTATATTAATGGAATAAATATTCCGGTTGATGGTGGCAGAACACCAAATTTATAAATTGGTTTATTCACTTTGGTTTGTTAATTGAATTAGTTTAGTATGCAAATTTTCAGTTAATCTCTGCTTACTTTTATAGTTATGGCTTATATTTCAGTCTTTGATATGTTAAAAATTGGTGTGGGGCCTTCGAGTTCTCACACACTTGGTCCATGGCGTGCAGCTCAACAATTTTTAAATGAATTAAAAGATAGAAACTTGTTTAATAAAATTAGTAAAGTTAATGTTCAATTATATGGCTCATTATCTTTAACCGGTAAAGGTCATGCAACGGATAGTGCAGTTATGTTAGGTTTATCTGGTCAAGACCCCGTTTCTATGCCAATCGATCAAATACCAGTTTTGTTATTTGAAATCAAAACAAAAAATGAGCTAAATTTAAATAACGAAAAAAATATTTTTTTTAATCCGGATGTTAATATAGTATTTAATAAAAATTTTTTACCCTTTCATCCAAATGGCTTAACATTTGAAGCTTTTGCTGAAAATGAACTTGTTTACTCTTCTACTTTTTATTCTATTGGAGGAGGCTTTATTATTAAAGAAAATGATGAAAGTAATAAAAGGAATTTGCAAGAAGAATTGTACCCTAATCCAATTAATACGGCAGATGAATTACTGAATTATTGCATCACTCAAAATAAAAAAATATCGGAAATTGTACATGATAACGAGCGAACCGTTAGAACCGATGAACAATTACATTATGATTTAATTAAAGTTTGGCAAACCATGCTAGAGTGTATGTATATTGGTTGTCATACAGAAGGTATTTTGCCTGGAGGGCTGGATGTTAAACGGAGAGCTTATGAAATACATAAAAATTTAAAAGGAGATTTACAATATACTAACCCTCAAGATTGGCTTTTAGCAATTAGAAAAACTGAAGTAAAATTTAGATCTATTTTAAAATGGGTAAGTTGTTTTGCGTTAGCTGTAAATGAAGTAAATGCTAGTCTTGGAAGGGTTGTAACTGCACCTACAAATGGAAGCGCAGGAGTAATACCTGCAGTATTAATGTATTATATGGTTATTGAAAACCATGATGCAACTGAAGCGCATGTTAAGCAATTTTTATTAGTGGCCGGTGAGATAGGAAGTATTTTTAAAAAAGGAGCAACTATTTCTGCTGCTATGGGCGGTTGCCAAGCCGAAATTGGAGTGTCGAGTGCTATGGCCGCTGCTGCACTTTGCGAATTGTTAGGTGGCTCGCCCGAACAATGTTTAATTGCAGCTGAAATTGCAATGGAACATCATTTAGGTTTAACTTGCGACCCTATTGGTGGATTAGTTCAAATACCTTGCATTGAACGAAATAGTATGGGAGCTATTAAAGCAATAAATGCAGCAGAATTAGCTTTAGAAACTGATCCAAAAAATGTAAAAGTACCTTTAGATAAAGTTATTGCAACCATGTGGGAAACAGCAAAAGATATGAATAGCAAATATAAAGAAACAAGTACTGGTGGTCTTGCAATTAAAGTAAATAGCCCTGATTGCTAATATATTATTGGCCTATAGATTTTAAGCTATATGCAGGATTACATTTCCATGCAATTTCGTAAGTTTTAAAACAAGGTACTTGTTCTACTTTTTTTACACCATTAATATAGCTTGTTCTTGTAGATGTACCTGTAAAATTTGAAGTGGTTAAACCAAATTTATAAGTTGCAATGTTTGTATATTGTGCAATGGTGTCATAAGTATGTAAGTTTTGTAACGAAGTAAAATCAGACCCACTAAATAAATTTTTTAAATAACTTAAAACACCGTTATTGTAATTATTAGCATAATAACAACCTGCACCAATTTTAAAAAAAGGTTCAGCGTACCAATTTATCCTTCTTAAAGCTTCTTGACTAGATATAGGAGCATCATCACCAGCTGATGAGCCTGCACCATAACAAACGGATTGAAAACAAACTACAGCATTTTTAGCAAGTGTTAATTTTAAAAGATCGTTTGTTTTACCTCCACTTTCTATATTTAAGCTGCCACCAGGAGAACCATGGCCATTATAAATAAAAAAGTGTGCCCCATTAGCTACTTTTTTTATAAAATTCCAATCTGCTTTTTTATCATAAAAAGTAAAAGTTGTAACACCTTGTTTTTTTAAAAACAAATTAATTTTTTCCATTTCATTAATTGCAGATTGGGTTTGCCCTTCAACGTGGCCAACTATTATAACAGCTTTTAAATTGCTTTTACCTTTTATATTTACTTTTTTTTGAGAAAATAAATTAATACTTACTATAAAAGTGATAAAAAAATATAACAGTTGTTTTATCATATTAATTATATAATATCAAAAATCTATAACGTTACATTATTGTTTTTGTTATTCATTTTTTAATTTTTTAAAAAGACTCTTTCTCTAATTTAGCAACAACTGCGCTAGCAACTGCATTTCCAATTACGTTAGTAGCGCTGCGGCCCATATCTAATAGTTGGTCAACAGCAAATAATAATAATAAACCTACACCCGGAATATTAATCATAGTTAACATACAGGCAATAACTACTAAAGATGCGCGGGGAACTCCAGCCATACCTTTACTGGTAACTAATAAAATTAACATCATTTTTATTTGGTCGGCTGTTGATATATCAATACCATAACTTTGAGCAATAAAAACAGTTGCAAAAGTCATGTACATAATACTACCATCTAAATTAAAGCTATAACCTAAAGGCAAAACAAAACTTACAATTCTGTTACTAATACCATGTTTTTCTAAAGCTTCAATTGTTTTTGGCATTGCGCTTTCGCTACTTGCAGTGCTAAATGCTAAAAGTATAGGTTCTTTAATATCTTTTAAAAGTTTAAAATAATTTATTCTAAATAATAAGCAAATTAAAAATAAAATACCAAAGGCAAATAAAACTAAACCTGTAAAAAAACAAACTATTAAATAAACATAGCCACTTAAAACATCTAACCCTTGTTGAATAACTACTGCAGTTATTGCGCCAAATACACCAATAGGTGCAAAATTCATTACAAAATTGGTTACTTTAAACATTACATGACTTAAACTATCAAACGCTTTAATAATAGGTTCGCCTAGCTTTCCAATACTAGAAGCTGCAACACCAAAAAACAATGCAAAAACCACAATAGGTAATATATCATTAGCTGCCATAGATTTAATAATGCTTTCAGGAATTACATGATCAATGAAATTTTTTGCATCTTGTGTATTAGCTTTAATACCTGTACTTGCATTAACTTCTGGTAAATCCAAATGCATTACTGTGCCGGGTTTAAAAAGGTTTACTATAATTAAACCAAGTGCAAGTGCAATTAAGGTTGCACAAGTAAAATAAATCATTGTTTTTAAGCCTATACGCCCAACGCTTTTAAAATCGCCTACTTTTGCTACACCTAAAACTAAAACTGCCAATACAAGTGGAGCAATAATCATTTTTATTAAGTGTAAAAATATATCGCTTAGCGTTGAGAAATATCCTGCAATTTTTTTCTTTTGATTTTTTAAAAATTGTTTTTCAAATTTTACAAGTTCTATTTTGGTAACATTTTTTATTTTTTCATTATTTTGTTGGGCGTAATGTTGTTCAAAATTTAATTTATTTGAAGTAATATTTTTATTTATTATAAATCCTAAAATTATACCAACAAACATTGATAAAATAATAAAAATAATTAGTTTGTTTTTTTTGAAATTCATGTTTGTAAAGTTATAAAAATAACCCAAATTTAAAATTACTATAAGTTTGGAGTACTAAAACTCAAATGCACCAACTGTAACAGAGTTTGTGTTTCTTGTTGTACCAAGTATATCTTGAGGAACTTTTACAACATCAATTAGTGCTTTAGATCCAATAAAATATTTTAAAAAATCATTTTGTCCTGTTTGTGGTTTAAAATTAAAACTTTCTTTAGCAATATAGGTTATTGAATTACCTGTTTTTACATCTATAAAACGACTAACATCGCTTAAATTAAGATTTGTTTTAAGCCAACAACTGCTAAATTGTAAACTAGGGGTATAGCTTGTATTAGTTTTTAAATCAATAGTTAATTCATTTTCTAATTTACCATCAATAATACAGTTTCCAAAATAACAACTATCCATAGGTAAAACTAAATCTTCGTAATAATTGTTAATGTTAATGTTTGGTGATGTTCTAGGTTTATCTCCTTTATCAAAATAATTTGCAAAAGTACAGTGTAAAAATGTGTATTTTCCACCAAAAGAAATATTTAAGCCATTATCTTTACAATTACTAATAACATTGTTATAGCCATAAATGTTATAAGCAAAACCGTATAATCCCCATAAACTCATGTTATGTATTTGTGTATTGGTTATTTTTAATCTTCGAGCTGTGCTTAAATTAAGTGTACCTGTTGGTGCGGTTAACTCTGCTTGTACACCAACAAAACCATTTTTAATAATGGCATAATCAATTTCATTATTATTGCTTCCCTCGTTAATCCAAATTCTATCCCATTGTCCGGGTTCGTTGTAATATTCAGGCTCTGTTCTGGTACTATTAAAAGTAACTTCATTACCTAATGTGCCTTTAATTTTTATTTCGCCATCGCTATAAACCCATAAGCCGGCTTTA
>CAZAPH010000114.1:0-7341 GCA_964487105.1 uncultured Akkermansia sp. | reverse complement strand
AATTTTGTTGCCCAATAAATATCGCCACTTACAACATCTTTAGGTTTAAATAAGATAAAATAATTTTTTAAATATTGAGTAAGAAATTGATTGCTTGCTAATAACGAATGTTGTATGCGTTTAGCGTAATTAATACTATCAGTTATTTCTTTATGTTTTACTTCAATTAAACTTTTTTGAAACTCAATTTCTTTTTTTTGGATACTAAGTTGCTTTTTTGCTTTGTTTATTTTTACTAACACATATACAATAGAAAGAATAAACAAAAAGGTCAAAATAAATGCATTTATTAATAATTTTTTTATTTTTTTATCGCTAGCCTTTTCAATATTTAGTAATTTAATTTCTTGCTCTTTCCCTTCTGTATTATATTTTGTTTGAAGCTCATTTATGTTTTTACTATTCATTTCTGAAAAAATAGAATCCTTTACATGAACTGATTTTTTAAAATAATCAAAAGCTAAATCGTACTGACCTAAAGCTTTATGTATATCAGATTTTAATGCGTATATTTTATCAAATTTTTCATAAATATTATTAGTTATTGAATAGTAAATTGCACTATCAATTAAATTTAAAGCAAGTTTATTGTTATTTAATTTATGGTAACAATTAGCTAAGTTTTTATAAGAGTCTATTACTCCTGGAAAATCTTTATCAAGTTGAAATAGAGTTAAACAATTTTTTTCAAGATCTATTGCTTTTTGGTATTGTTGATGATCAATGTAAAATTTAGCAAATGCAACTTGAGTCCATAACTTAAGGGTTAAATTTTTAGTTGTTTCAGCTAATTTTAATGCTTCATTAAAATAATGTAAAGCTTTAGAATCATTTTTTAGTCTTGCGTAAACGGATCCTATTCTAAGTTGCAACATTCCTGATTTTTCAATAAAATTATACCTTTTATGAATTTCAAATGCACGCATATAATATTCAAGAGCTAATCTATAATCAGGGTTTGGTTTATTGCAAAAAGAAAGCCCTGTTTGATTATATAACCACGCTAATGTGGTTTTATTATTTGAATTTTTTATTTTATTAATTCCTAATAAATAAGTTTCAATTGATTTTTCATAATCACCTTTTGAATAGTAAATAAATCCAAGGTTTAAGCAAACTTCGGCAACCATTGTATCGTTTTTAATTGTTTGAAATAAATTAATTGATTTATTAAAATGATTTATTGATTTATCAAATATGTATGATTCTTGATATACATAACCTATTTTATTATTAACATAAGCAACTCCAAAAATGTAATCCTTATTTTTAAATTCAGTTTCTGAAAGGTTAAAATATTTTACAGATGAATCTATATCATTTTTATACTTTATAATAATTAATGAAGCCGTTTTTAATTTAATTTTCAAATCATTAGTGGTAAAATAAACTGTCTTTGCACTATCAAAATTAAATTTACTTTGCGCATTAAATTTTAATAGTGTAAATACAAATAGTAAAGAGAAGAATTTAAAAAATTTTATTTTTAACATTTATATTAAAATTATAATAATTTTTTAAATTATTTATATGAAAACTAAAAAAATTACTATTCTTATAAAATTTAATAAATTTGATAAGCTTTAATCGTTAAAAAATGAATAAATTAATTTATATTTTTCTATACTTAAGTATACTATTTTTAAGTTGTAAAAGTAAAAAAAAGGAAACGGATTCAGAACCTGAAGAGGTACAAACTACAACTACACCAATAACCAACGCAGTTGGTTTTAATGTATTAAAAAAACTATGCGGTATTTGGGATGGCTCAGTAACATCAACAACGCCACTTGGTAATTATCCAAAATGGATTGTAGATTTTAGGCCTATTGCTGAAAATCAAGTATCTGCAAAAAATGAGTTAGATACATTAAACGATATTTTCATGTCTTTTTTTATTACAAAATATAACAACCAACTAAAAGTTGCATTTAGAAATGGTGGTTCGTTTAATGGTATGAAGCGTGTATCGTATTTTTTAGCAGATAGTGTATCAGAAAATGGCGTAAATTGTTTTTACCGTTTTTCAGAAATAATAAAAGGAAAAAAAAGAGCTTACACTGAGGTAATTTTTAAATCAGACAGTTTATATATTAAATCTTATACAAACAAATATAATGTACAATCAACTGCAACACCACACATGACTTGGAGTGCAAAATTACAAGACACTTCTTCTTGTATAGCTGCGAAAAACAATTTTACATTTCCAAAAAATACAGTTAAGATAGATTTTAGTAATAGCTTTGATAATTTACCTGAAGCTATGTTTTTTTCATTTTCTGCGCCACCAACCGGCGACCCTTACCCTGAAACTAATCAACCCTATTTAGGAAAAGCTACTGTAACATACAACTTTTTATCTAGTTACACTCCCATAGCAAGTAAAAAAGTATTTTTAATAACAACAACTCAACCTTTATTTAATGGGATTAATTTTAACATTAATAATTTAAAATATACAACCCGTACAGTTATATTAAATACTAGTTCAACAACATTTACTTTTAACTATATGCACCCCGGAAACTATTACTATTATGCTTTTTACGATAATGATGTAAATGGAAATATTAATAGTGGTGATTGGATTAGTACATCAAACACAACTTTTAGTTTATCAGCATTAGGAACAAATACAATTAATACACAAATAAATTATACAATTCCATAAAATAGATTAAATATTACCATTTACCACCGGAACCGCCACCACCGGAACTACCGCCGCCAAAGCCGCCAAAGCCACCGCTACTAAAACTACGGTAACTGCCTCCTCCGCCCCAATTAACACTTCCGCCTCTTGAAAAAGTTGTACCCCCGCCACCGTTATTTTTTGAAAAAAAGAAAATATAGATAAAAATGGCTATAATTAAAATAAATAAAAATTTATTTAATGGTTTTTCACCGTTTTTTGCAGTATAATCTTTTTGATTGATTTCTCCTTTGGCTAACTGCATTAATACAGTTGTTCCTTTATCAATTGCAGTATAATTTTCTCCATTTTTTAAATATGGATTCATTTCGTTTTCACGAATACGTTTTGTTGCGAGGTCTGGTATTGCGCCTTCTAAACCATAACCAATTGCAATAAACAAATCGTGTGAATTTGGTTTAAGTAAAATCGCAATTCCATTATTTTTATCTTTTTTACCTACCCCCCATTCATTAATAATTTTGGTTGCATATTCCGATGGTTCTAATCCATTTAAGTCATCAATTATAACAATACAAATTTGGTTAGAAGTTTCTTTACTAAATTGTAGTAATTTATCTTCAATTTGTTGAGCTTCTGACGAATTTAAAAATTGAGGATACTCATTAGATAAATTGTTATATAAGCGTTGAGGGTTTGGACGAGGTGCAACTTGTGCAATTGAAAAATTAAATATGATTAAAAATAAAAGACTTATAAACTTTTTCATATTTAAAAAGAGATGTTGTTTTTTAACTCATTTTTATCATCCTCTTGACGAGGAAAAAACTTACTTAATTGATTACCGCAATGCAAAATGCAGTCAGCCAAAGCAAGTGCTTTATTTCCGGTTTTAAATTTTTCAATTACTTCGTTTACGGTTTGTTTCCAAAATGCATCTCCTAATTTTTGATGAATACCAACATCACCAACTATTGCAATTTTTTTATCAAGTATAGATAAATAAATTAAAACACCATTACGTTCAGCTGTTTGGTGCATATTTAGTTTAGTAAATACTTTCTCAGTTCTTTTTAATACGTTTCCTAAACAAATATTATCAATATGTAATCTAATTTCGCCAGAGGTTTTAAGTTCGGCTGTACTTATAGAATTTATTATTAATTCTTGTTCTTGTTTAGTGAAAAAATTTTTAGCAGTTTTCATTTTATTAAAATTCAACTTTTGGTGCTTTTTCTGCTCCTGCTTCGGCTTCAAAGTAAGGTAACTGTGTCATACTCCCAGCAATTAAGCTCCCCGGAAAAAATTGAATAGATTTATTAAAATCGCGAGCCATTTCATTATATTTCATTCTTTCAGTTGAAATTCTGTTTTCGCAACCTTCTAGTGTAATTCTTAAATCAGCAAAAGCAGCGTTGGCTTTTAAGTTAGGATAGTTTTCTGTCACCATCATTAAGCGTGATAAGGCACTACTTAATTCGCCTTGTGCAGCTTTGTATTTTTGAATAGACGCTTCATCTAAATTTTCTGGATTAATTGTTACTTGAGTCGCTTTAGCACGTGCGCCTATTACTCCTTCTAAAGTTGTTTTTTCAAAATTTGCTTCTCCTTTAACACTTGCTACAATGTTTGGCACCAAATCTGCTCTACGTTGATACTGACTTTCTAATTGTTGCCATTGTGCTTTAGCGTTTTCGCGCAAGCCAATAAAACTATTTCGTTTGTTACAAGACCAAACACTTGCAAATAATGCAATTACAATAAAAATTATTCCAATAATTAATCCTCTTCCCATATTTTTTTAATGTAAAATTATAAATTATTTTAATACCGCTTATAATTAGATTAGAATAGAATTGATAAATTATATTAATTTATCAATTAATTGAATTAATGAGAAGCTTAATTTTAGTTTATAAAGTAAAAAACAAAACTATTGGCTGTAAGAAATTTTAAAATAGTATTATTGCTTCAATAGTATAACCTTTGTTTTTAAGTAAATTTAATAAGCCAAATTCGCCAAGTAAATGCCCTGCGCCAACTGCAACAAACTGGCTTTTTTCTTTAAACAAATTGGGTAGTTTAGTTATCCAATTTAAATTTCTGTTTTTTATCAACTCATCTGAATTCATTTCGTAATCATCAAATTGATGGTTAAATAATATGTTTTCTAGTGTTTTAACGTCTTCATTTTTATATGCAAAATATAAACTATCTTGCATATATTTTACAGTATTAATTTCATTTATAGTAGTTAATAATGCTTTTTTTTGTGTTGCAATACTTGATTTAAAAAGTAAACTTGCTTGTTCTTCCACAGTTTCAAGTGGTGATACTGTTAAATTGTTGTTTTTGGCATATTCAATAAAATCTAAATCCATTGCACTATTGCCATATTTTTTTGAATCTTTTAGTGATTTTGAGTTGTTTTGTTTTAATAAAGTTGCAGTTATATTAAAGGGTTTTAATTTATTAAATGACGATAAATTTAATCCTGTTTCATTTTTTAAAATTCGAGCAACCAATTTATATTCATCTTCAGATAAGATAGTTGATAAAATAGAATCTTTAGGAGCGATAAAATAGGGTAGTAATTTTAAACTTTCATTAGGATCAATTAAAACTTCAACTACAATACCTTGGCATTGATAAAGTGCGGAATTTACTTTTGTTTTTTCTTCATCAATAAATTTTTTTGAAAGTAAATGGTAGGTTCCCCAAATGTAACTCGGGCTATTTAAACCATTTCCAAAAATTTTATATAAAAGTGTATTTTGAGTTTGACCTAATAGTTTAAAAGAGGGTAAACAAAATAATATAATATAAATAAAAGTTTTAGTCATACTTAAAATAAAAAAGCAGTTAAACTTCTTCAACTTCTTTTAAATGGGTTAATTTATTGTTCTTATTCTATTCGTCCTTTATGGTCTTCAATATCTGCTAATTCTTGTAACGCATTAAATGAGTTTTGATCAGCACTTGTTGAGTACATCATTTCTAATTGTTTTTGTAACATTTTTTCGTCCATTGAAGATGGATTTTCTTTTTTAGATTTGATTTGTACAACAAATACACCATTATCTCCAGCTATAATTTTACTGGTTGCTCCGTTTTTTAAACCGGCAATTGTACCAGATAAAATATTATCAATACCGGCTCCTTTAATGTTTTTACTACTTAAATTAAAATCATCCATTGTGGTTTCTTGTAAATTTAATTTAGAGGCTATTTGTTGTACTGTATAGCCAGCAGCGGTAAACTCTTTTGTAAATTGCTCAGCTTTTTTAATATTAATTGCTTTTAATTTCACTAGATCTTTTACATCATCTAACGGTTTAGTACCTTTATTATTTATTGCCGAAAGTTTTACTACAACATGTTTATCGTTTAACGAAAACACACTAACATCGCCTTTTTTAGCGGTGTACATCCATCTAACGATTTCTTTAACATTATCTAATCCTGCAATCGTTCTATCACTTTCTTTAATATTTTCACCTATTCTTTTAGTTAATTTTTCTGTTTCTATGCCTTTATCAAATAATTCACCATTGTTGTGTTTACCTGCAAATTCACTTGCTTTAGCAAAAATGGCTTGGTTTGTTTCGTCACTTGGAGCAATTAATTTAAATATTTGAGCAACTTTATAAGTTTCATGTCTAGTTTTAGAAACATCTAATACTTCAATAATATGATAACCAAATTGAGTTTGAACTGCTGTTAAGTTTCCTTTAGTTCCCATTAATCCGGCCATTTTAAAAGGTTCAACAAATTGTTTGTTTTCATCAAACCAACCATAATCTCCTCCATTAGATTTGCTTCCTGGGTCATCGCTAACTGTTTTAACTAAAGTATCAAATGTTACTTTTTTATCTTTTAATAAAACAATTAAACTGTCTGCAATTCTTTTACATGTTTCCATGCTTCTTGTAGGTTGTTGTGTTTTTGGGTCTGTTTGTGTTCCAATTAATATATGACGAACTTTTGCACTATCAGCAATAGATTTAACACCATGTAATTTATAAATTTTAAAGTAAGCTCCTTCGTTATAAGGACCAAAAACTGTTCCTACAGGTGAGGTAAAGATACTTGAATCTCTTACTATCATTGTTTTTTTAGTAAAGTCTTGAATTGTAACAACACCATTTTCTGATTCTACTTGAATAAAGGCACTGTCTTCTTTAATGGGTTTAGTTTTAAAATCTTCTGCAGTACGTTTTGCATCTGCTTCAATTTCTGCTAAATCTTTTTCGCTAGCTAAAACATTGTATGTAATATATTCAATATTACGTGAAGTTTCAGGGTTATAAAATTCATATTTATGATTATTATAATAATTTTGAATATCAGTATCAGTAACTTTTACACTACTATCTGAAACTGATGTATAAGGTTTCATAACGTATGCAAGGTTTACTTGAGTATTATTATTTACAATAGCAGCTTTTACTTCGGCTGAAGTAACGTATAAACCTTTTTTAATTAATGCCATGTATTTTTCGCCCATTCGCATTTGAGCAACTTGTTCTTCCATTTGCATTACAGCTTTTTCCTGATCGCCTGTAACGCTTTGTATAGCTTGTTTCCATTTATTTGGATCTAAAGTTCCGTCTGGTTTTGCAAAACTTGGGTTTAATTGCCCTGTTTGAGGGTCTGATATTTGTTGAAGTATAAATGGCATTGGT
>CAZAPH010000113.1:0-7620 GCA_964487105.1 uncultured Akkermansia sp. | reverse complement strand
TTACAACAATCAGCCAAGGCTATGGGGGTTATACACAAGGTACACCAACTCAACCAGGTTATTTAATTGATGCCGATGGCAATATTGATTTTCCGGTAATTGGCAAAATTAAATTAGCAGGGTTAACACGCCAAGCCGCCATTGAATTATTAAAAGAGAAATTAAAAACCTACTTAAATAACCCAACCATTATACTAAGAATTTTAAATTACAAAGTAACCGTTTTGGGAGAGGTAAGAAACCCAGGTACATTTACCATCCCTAACGAACGAATAACCTTATTAGAAGCCATAGGTATTGCAGGCGATTTACAAATTACAGCATTACGAAAAAATGTTATAGTAGTACGAGAAAATGAAGGGAAAAGAAGCGAAACTATAGTTGACTTAACCAATAAAGATATATTTTCGTCTCCGGTATATTACTTACAACAAAACGATGTGGTATATGTTGAACCCAACCGCGCTAAAAGAAATTCATCTGCAATTAATGCGTCAAATGTAAGTTTAGTGGTATCAGTTATTTCACTATTAATAACTGTAGCTGTTTTATTTAGACAATAATTTTAATGGAGTTAGAACAATATAATTATTCAGTTGAAGAAACTCAAGAAAATAATCTAAAAGATTTATTAGTTCGTTATTTATTCCATTGGAAATGGTTTGTTTTAGCAGTAATTGTATCTTTAACACTTGGTTTTGTATATACACGCTATCAAACAAAACTATACGAAGCAAGCGCAAGCATCTTAATTAAAGATGATAAAAAAGGAGGAATGAGTGATGAACTTTCTGCCTTTGAAGATTTAGGAATTTTAAAAAGCAATAAAAACATTGATAACGAAATTGAAATTTTAAAATCGCGTGCTTTAATGACAAGAGTGGTTAAAGAATTAAAATTAAATGTAACGTATTTTTCCTACGGTCGGCCAATAGAACACGAACGTTACCACGACTCTCCAATTATTGCAAATTATATATTACGCGATTCAACTAGTACCGAACCGTTAGGGAATTGGGTGCTTATAGCTAAAGACGCTAAAACATTTGAATTAAAAAATGGAGAAACCGAAGAGCTTATTGGCAATTATAAATTTAACGAAAGCATT
The DNA here is from genome assembly GCA_964487105.1 of uncultured Akkermansia sp. Lineage (GTDB taxonomy): Bacteria > Bacteroidota > Bacteroidia > B-17B0 > Aurantibacillaceae > Aurantibacillus. Next base: position 6,512 of record CAZAPH010000113.1, on the reverse strand, counting down.
GAAATGCCTTTTGGTAAAATAATAATTTCAACTACTGAATATTTTTCTGAAACTTATACCAATAAGTCTTTAAGAATAGTAATGAATCCAACAGAATCAGTTGTTAATTTTTACTTAAGCAGTATTAACATAAACCCAGTAAACAAAACTTCTAATGCAATTACAATTAGTTTACGCGATGCAGTAGCGCAAAAAGCTGCAGATGTAATTGATAACTTAATTAAACAACACAACCTTGATGCCATTGCCGATAAAAATATGGTTAGCCAAAACACGGCTAACTTTATTAACGAACGTATAAAGTATATTACCACCGAACTTTCGGATGTTGAAACAGAAGCAGAAAGTTATAAAACAAAATACAAACTTACAGATGTAGAATCGGAAGCTAAACAGTTTTTAGTAACCGGTAGTGAAAGTGAAATGAGTTTGTTGGAAGCCACAACACAAGTACGCATAGCTGAGTTTGTAAACGATTATTTACAAAAACACAATGAACCTACTGATTTAATACCAACCAATTTAGGCTTAAATGACGTGGCATTAGCAAATCAAATAAACGAATATAACAAATTGGTGTTAGAACGCAGTCGTTTAATTAAAAACTCAGGAGAAAAAAATCCTGTTGTTCAAAATATCGACAATCAAATTAGTGGCTTACGAATTTCGGTGAAAGAAAGCTTAACTAATCTTTTAAAAACCTTTCAAATAAGAGCAAAAGAACTTGCTAAAAAAGAAAACGAAATTAATGCTAAAATTGGTAACGTTCCCAAATACGAACGCGAGTATAGAAGCATTCAACGCCAGCAACAAATTAAAGAACAATTGTATTTGTATTTGTTACAAAAACGTGAAGAAACCAACATTGCATTAGCTGTTACCGTTGCCAATGCCAAAATTATTGATAAAGCTTACAGCAATGGCATTGCCGTTGCACCAAAAAAACAAATTATTTATTTATCTTCTTTTTTAATTGGTTTAATTTTTCCAATTATAGTTTTATATGTACTCGATTTGTTAGACACCAAAGTACATGGCAAAAAAGAAACAGATGCTATTGGCGTTCCTTATTTAGGCGATATTCCACTTACTAAAAACAAAGATAAAATTATAGTTAACGCTAACGACAAATCAAACATTGCAGAGGCTTTTCGTTTGCTACGAAGCAACGCAGATTTTATAACCAGTAATCACAAAGGTCAAAGTCGAACTGTTTTTGTTACCTCTACCATTGGTAAAGAAGGAAAATCATTTATTGCAATTAATTTAGCAGCATCCTACGCATTATCTGGTAAAAAAGTACTTTTAATTGGCACCGATTTACGGGCCCCTAAAATTTTAAATTATTTAAATTTAGAAGAACGTAAAGGTCTTACGAATTACATTGCAGAAGGAGATTCAAGATTGAGCGAACTTATTTTTAATGCTCCTAATTTTAATACATTCGATATTTTACCATCTGGTCCAATCCCTCCTAATCCTGCGGAGTTATTGTTAAGCCCAAAAATTAAAGAGTTATTTGAATTTGCAAAATCAAACTACGATTACGTTATTGTAGATACAGCACCTGTAGGCTTAGTGGTTGATACATTGCTAATTGCCGAACATGCAGATGCTACAATTTTTGTTGCGCGTGCTAATTATTTAGATAAACGTATGCTGCGTATTGCCGAATCTTTAAATAAAGAAAAACGATTACCAAACATGGCATGTTTAATTAACGGCGCCGATTATAAAAAAGGCTATGGCTATGGTTATGGCTATGGCTATGGCTACGGTTACGGAGGCTATGGTTATGGTGATCAAGAAGAAAAAAAAGGGGTGTTAGCACGATTGTTAGTTAATTTTAAAAAATAATTTAACAATTCCATAAATTATTGTAAAATTATTATATATTTGTACTGAATTTTTTTAAAATCTTAAGAATGAAAAAGCTAAAAATAATTTTTTTACTTGTGTTTTCATTAACCTATTTATATTCCTTTTCACAAGGTTCTCTTTGGATGTATAAATTTGCTGCAAAATTACGCCATAACGATTGGATTGTTGGTGGCGGTTGGAATGTTGTTGATGATGACGGAAGTCCATTCCAAAGACTTTTTAAAGCTGATAAAGATTGGAATATTCCACCATATCCAAGCCGTTTATTTTGCCAAAAGGTAATTGATGAAAACAAAGGTTGGGCAGTTGAATTAGCAACTTCTTACAATCGCTTTGCAAAAGGCAATATGATTAACAGTACTGATTTGGTAAGTGCTGGGCAAACATTTTTTGGAGTTGATGCAGCGGCGATTTATAATTTTAATAAATTATATGATGTAAACCCTTTATTAGTTAAAGATAAAGAAATTTTAAGACCATACGCCCACATGGGTTTTGGTTATACTTATAGAGCACATGGCCCATACTTTAATACGGCTTCAGTTAATTTAGGTCTTGGGCTTTATATTTGGGTTTACCTAGGTTGGGGCATTCAAATTCAAAGTGTTTCTAAAATTGCTATGGCAGCTCCTTTTATTAAAACAGGTGCTAACTATATGCAACACTCAATAGGTGTAGCTTATAAATTTAAACAAAAGAATTTTTAATAAAATAAACTTTAATTAAAACGTAAAAAGCAACTCATTTGAGTTGCTTTTTTGTTTATTAGAATTTCCAATAAAACTATTAATGCGACTGAATTTTTTCTTTATGTTTTTTTAATTGGCTTTTTAAAGCATCGCAACTTAAATCTGTAGCTTCTTCAAACGAGGCACATTGTTTTTTGGCAAAAAATTCGTGTCCCTTACTATTCATTTTGATTTCAGCAATTTTGTTTTCATTATTAGAGTTTTTATCTAATTTTAATGTTACTTCGCTTGTAATTATACCTTCGTAATAGGTATTTAATTTTTTTACTTTATCATTAATAAAATCAATTAGTTTTTTGTCTGCATCAAAATGCACGCTTTGAATGTTAATTGTCATTTTTTCCTCCTTTTTTTATTAATCTCCGCTACGCGGATGGGCTTGTTTATATGTTTTTCTTAGTTTATCTATTGTATTATGTGTATAAATTTGAGTAGCTTGTAAATTAGAATGGCCTAATAATTCTTTAACAGCATTAATATCTGCTCCATTATTTAATAAATGTGTGGCAAATGTATGTCTTAAAACATGTGGACTTTTTTTAGTAAGCGTACTAACACTCGAAAGTTGCTCATTTACAATTTTGGTTAATTTAGTAGGACTAAGAGCAGTGTTTTTAATAGTAATCATTACCAACGGGTTGTTTAAGTGCTGTATCTTTTTTACGGAAAAATACTGTTCAAGGTTTCGTTTTAATAATATACTAAACGGAATAATGCGTTCTTTATTTCGTTTCCCTAAAACTTTTAATTGTTGTTGATTTAAATCAATATTTGTTTCCGTTAGGTTTAACAATTCTGCTCGTCTTAACCCACATTGGTATAATAATTCTAAAATTAATCGATCTCTTAATGCTTCAAAATTTGATATATCTAAGGGTTGATTAAAAAGTAAGTGCATTTCATTTTCACCCACAAAAACAGGTAATTTTTTAGGCATTTTAGGAGCAATTAATTTACTTACAGGATTACTTTTAATTAGGCCTTGTTGTTGAAGGTATTTGTAAAATGATTTAATTGCACTTAATTTTCGTTTTACACTACTTGGCTCTAAATGTTGTTCAATTAAAAAGGCAACATACATCCTAACATGTTGATAATTAGCATTAATTAATTTTAAATTAAGCTCATCGTTACAAAAAACAGTAAATTGGTTTAAGTCGTTAGTGTAATTTGTACAGGTATGAATACTTAAACGCTTTTGATTTTGGAGGTAATTAATAAAATGAGTTACTAAAGTATCAAGCATAAAAAAATCCTAATCTAAGTTACTAAACTTAAATTAGGATTCCTATATAATAATTGCTAAAAATTATTTTTCTATCGCGCCAATAGCCAATTTTTGTTTATAAACGGCTTTAATAACTTGTTGACGACGAGATACAGAAGGTTTAGTGAATTTTTGACGTTCACGTAATTGTTTAACAACTCCTGTTTTTTCAAATTTCTTTTTATACTTTTTTAAGGCTTTTTCAATGTTATCACCTTCTTTAATTTGTATTACTAACATTTGCTTTCTTATTTTTTGAGGGGCAAATATACAATTTTTTTTACAAATTAAATAATTATTTTAAATAAATATTAAAATGCCTTAAATATTGGCTAATTTTGAAAGAAATTATGGCAAATACTAGTTTTAAAGTAATAAAATCCGAATTAAAAAAATTTAAAAATATTTTAATTGTTACGCATTATAGTCCTGATGGTGATGCAATGGGAAGTAGCTTAGCACTTTACCATTACTTACTTTCATTAAATAAAAAAGTTACTGTGGCCGTTCCTAATGAATATCCAGATTTTTTAAAATGGTTACCCGGTAATAATAAAGTTTTGGTTTACACCAAAGAGGCTAAACAAATTGAAAAATTAATTACTAAAAGCGATTGTATTTTTACACTCGATTTTAATACGCTTAGTAGGCTAGAGGAGTTTGGAAAAGCATTACAAAATTGCAATAAACCATTTTTTTTAATAGATCATCATCAACAACCGGATAATTATGCCAAATATAAATTACACAATGTTGATGCTTGTAGCACATGTGAATTAATTTATGATTTTATTGTAGGTTTAGGCGATAAAACTAAAATTGATAAAAAAATTGCAAATTGTTTATATACAGGTTTAATGACTGATACAGGCTCGTTTAGATACCCAAGTGTAAATACCAAAACACATGCAATTATAGCAGAACTATTAAAAACTAAAATCGTGCCAAGCGATATACATGCCGCTGTATATGATAATTATAGTTATGATAGACTTAAATTATTAGGTTATTGTTTAAGCGAAAAACTTAAATTAATTAATAATAACAAAGTAGCTTACTTTAGTATTACAACTACTGAACTTCAACAATTTAATTTTAAAAAAGGAGATACCGAAGGTTTAGTAAATTATCCATTTTCTATTAGTGGTGTAAAGGTTTGTGCTTTTTTTAATGAGGCTCCTGAAGGTTACATAAAAATAAGTTTTAGAAGTAAAGGCAATATTGATGTTAATAAATTTGCGCGAAAATATTTTAATGGCGGAGGTCATAAAAATGCAGCTGGAGGAAAAAGTAACAAATCTTTAAAAGATACTGTTGTTGATTTTGAAAAAAATGTTGTAGAGCTGTGCTAAATGCTACCTTACTTTTTTCTTCTTTTTAAATAAACGTTTAAAAAAAGGCTCTCGTTTATTTTCGTTATTTCTAATTGCAGTTTTTTTGCTCGATTTCATTCGCTTTCTTACTTTTTTAGTTTGAATGCGTTTATGATGTTTTTTTATTGCTTTTTGTTCTGCTTTTTCTTTACGTCTTTTTTCTTTTGCTTCTTTTTTTAAGGCTTTTCTTAATTTTCTTTCAGATTGAAACGATTTTTCTTTTGGCCCCGTACCTTTATCTTGCGAAAAAACAGGTGTACTTAATGCGTTGTATAAAATAAAAAATGTAAATAATATGAGTTTATTAAATTTCAAATTTAATTAACATAATGAATTACCTCAACGCCAAATCTTCTTAAAAAATCAACACCTTCATCACTTTTTAAGCCTTTAAAATTTGCATAACTATCTTTATAATAAACTTTTTTAATACCCATTGTATAAATTACCCTGGCGCAGGCTATACAAGGCGATAATGTAACATATAAAGTAGCGCCTAACATATTTACGCCATTTTTAGAAGCATATAAAATGGCATTTTGTTCGGCGTGTAAAGCTAAAGAGCAACTGCCTTTACTATCTCTTGGGCAACCAACCTCTGGCCACTCCTCATCGCAATTATGGGTACCTGATGGCGGACCATTATAGCCTAATGATTTTATTCTTGTATCTTTTGTTTATACAGCCCCAACTTGTGCCTTTACACAATGCGATTTGATGGCTAATTTTTCAGCCAATCCCATATAAATTGTATCAAACGATGGTTTTTCTTTCATAATATTTATATGGCTTCGCTTATAACTTCATTTACGTCATTAGGTAATAATCTTTTTAATAAAGCTTCAATACCTGCTTTTAAAGTAACGGTACTACTTGGGCAACCACTACAACTGCCTCGCATTTGAACTACAACTGTTTTTTCTTTTAGCTCTTTGAATGTAATTTGTCCACCATCTTGCTCAACAGCCGGCCTAATGTACTGTTCAAGCACTTCAATTATTTTATTTTCAACTTCGTTTTTTGGAGCAGAATGATTTGTATTTACAATTACTTTATCCTTAAACCCCGAATCTTTAGGAATTTCCTTTACAGGTAATTGTGTAATTATAGGTTTAGAACTATTTAAATAGTTAGTTATAAAAACTCTTAATTCATCACGTATGTCTTGCCATTCAACACTATCCGTTCTTAATAGAGTTATAAAATTTGCTGAAATAAAAACACTTTTTATAAACGGAAATT
>CAZAPH010000112.1:0-7716 GCA_964487105.1 uncultured Akkermansia sp. | reverse complement strand
ATTTTTATTCCGCTTTTTTATTGTTTTGAATAAAAACTGGTATATTTTAGGTATTTATTTTTAATAAAAAACCAACAATAGTAAGGCATACAGAGTTTTTTGAGAGACGACTATATAGTTAATCCTCAAAAAGTAATTTTATTTACTTTTTTTGCTTGATCAAATAAAGTAACAAAAGTGAAGGATTAGCTTACAACTTCGCCTTACGCACAAAATCCAACGGAACCTTTATAAAAAATAAAAAGAAATATATTTAATGTTAAACTCTTATTCCAATTACACACACATCATCAACTTGTTCTAAGTTGCCACGCCATTCTTCAAAAGCTTTAGTTAGTTTGTCTTTTTGTTCATCTAAACTTAAATGGCTTGTACTAAGTAATAAATCTTCTAATTGTTTGTATTTGAATTTTTTTCCTTTTGGCCCACCAAATTGATCGGCAAAGCCATCGGTAAATGTATAAATTGTATCGCCTTTTTGTAAATCAATTTTTTGAAGTGAAAAAGGTTTTAATTCATCATTGTATTTTCCAACAGGCATTTTATCTGGTTTGTATTCTGTTATTTGGCTATTTCTAACTAACCATAATGGATTATTTGCCGCAGCAAATTCTAATTTGTAGTTTTTAAAATCGTATGCGCAAAGTACACAATCCATTCCATCTTTACTCTCTTCTTCGCTGCCTTCGGGGTTTAAAGAGTCAATAATACCTCTTCTTACATTATCTAATATTAAATTAGGGTGAATTAAATTTTTTTCGATGATTGATTCATTTAATCTTGATATACCCACCATACTCATTAATGCACCTGGTACACCATGGCCTGTACAATCTGCAGTGCACATATAAAAAATTTCGTGATTGTAACCTGGGGGCTGATGTGCTTGCGCATAATAAAAATCGCCGCTAACAATATCTTTTGGTTTATATAAAATAAAAAAATTTCTTGTGTTTGTTTCAGTTGTACTCATAGTTTAAAATTAACAAAAAAAATAGCACATGCAAAATTTTATTAAAATTAATTTATACCGCTTATAAACAATAATTAATCCATTAAATAGGACTGATTTTTCTTAGTGGCGACATTACCATTGTAAAATGCATTATTTACCAACTACTGCTTGCACCACCACCACCAGAACGTCCGCCACCGCCACTGTAACCAGAATTTGAAGAAGAGGAACTGTAACTGCGGCTACTTGAACTAGAGGATGATGATTTATAAGAAGATGATGAGCCTTTTGAGCTATAACTGTAGCCTCCACCGCCCCCACCTTCGGGTAACCAATTAAATAATTTTGAATTAAAATAGTTTTTATTAATTTGACTTACAAATTTTAAACTCAAAAGTTGTGTTGTTGCTAAAAGTACAAAAATGATGGCTGAAAAAACAAAATTTAATTCAAGACCAAAAGAAAGTATTAAAATCCATACTATTTCTAAGGTACATAAACTAACATAAGCATATAAATTTGAAATGCTTAACAGTATGCCAATAATTACTTTTAAAAAGCTGAGTTTATTACTTTTTTCAAATATTGTAAAGCTTTTATTAACACCATAATTTATAAAATAGATAATTAAAAACATTAGTAATAAAACACTTGCTAATTTAAGCCATATCTTTAAATCTGACTGATAACCCATTTTTTCTTCCTCGATTAAATTTATTGTTATTTCAAAAATTTTATTCGAATTAAACTCATCATTTAGTTTTTTACTTTGCTCATATAATTTATCATACCTAAGATGATAGTACTTAGAAAATTTTGTAGTAAATTCAATTTCATAACACTTTTTATTGTTATCAAATTTTAATAAAGAATCGTTTGTATCAAAAAAGTAACCTGGGTTATAACGCACATTTATTAATGTGGTATCGTATTTTGAAGAGGTTCTACTTACAATTCTTATATTATTTTGTGTAAGGCTATTATCAATAGTTGTTATAATACTATTTTTATTTGTGTTAAAAAATCTATTAAGTTCTTTTTCTAAACTAATTTTTTGTTCTGCTGTATATAGTTGTGCATAATCATACAACAAACTATTATTGTTTTCGATTTTAATTTTAGACAATGGTTTAAAACCCACATTTACCTTTGTTATAATATTTAAAATTGAACTGCAGCCATTTTTTATGGCTTTAAAGTAATTGCCTTTTTTTAACTCGGGCACCATTACTTCTCGTTCTATTCTGGCACACAGCAGATCTGGTAAAACGGCTTCTAATCCATAACCCGTTTGTATTCTTAATTTTCTACCAATGCTATCTTGCATTGAGCCTGAAATAATCATTAGTACACCATTATCTAAATTTTTTTGCCCGGGTTGCCATTTTTCAAAAACTTTTTGCGCATAATCTTCAATACTTAAACCACCCACATAACTTGTAGGAATACAAAGCACCATAAGTTGATTAGAATTATTGTTGTATTCGTTTTTTATATGGCTTGCTAACTCTTCCATTTCTTGTGGACTTAATAAATTTTCAAAATCGCTAATAACTTTTAAAGTAGGTTCAGGAATAAAAGCCTTTTGTGCGTTTATTAAATAAAAACAGTTTAAAAAAAATATAAATACGAGTTTTTTTACCATAATTAATATTAATTAAAAATACAATTATTTAATTAATACAAAACAATTGTTAATATTGCTATGAATTAAAACGATTGTTGTAAATTTAAATTATGATTTTACGTGGAGAGAATTTAGTAAAAAAATACAAAACCCGCACTGTAGCCAATAATGTAAGTATTGAAGTTAAGCAGGGCGAAATTGTAGGTTTACTTGGCCCAAATGGGGCGGGTAAAACAACCTCTTTTTACATGATTGTTGGCATGGTAAAACCTAACAGCGGCAAAATATTTTTAGATGAAACGGATATTACCACCGAACCCATGTATAAACGCGCGCAATTAGGCGTTGGGTATTTGCCACAAGAGGCTTCTGTATTTAGAAAATTAAGCATTGAAAATAATTTAAAAGCAGTTTTGGAAATGACTAAATTATCTAAAAAAGAACAAGCCTTAAAAGTAGAATCTTTATTAGATGAGTTTGCCTTACACCATGTACGTAAAAATTTAGGCGACCAATTAAGTGGCGGCGAACGCAGAAGAACAGAAATAGCCAGAGCCTTAGCTACAAGTCCAAAATTTATTTTATTAGATGAACCTTTTGCAGGGGTTGACCCCATTGCTGTTGAAGATATACAAACAGTAGTAAAAAAACTAAAAGATAAAAATATTGGTATTTTAATTACCGACCATAACGTACATGAAACGTTAAGCATAACCGACAGAGCTTATTTATTGTACTCTGGCAGTGTTATTAAAAGTGGTACAGCCGAAGATTTGGCAAACGATGAACAGGTGCGTAAGGTGTACTTAGGACAGAATTTTGAATTGAGGAAGTGATTAGAGCTTTACGAAAATTTTACCGCTAACAAAGGGCGTTTTTAGCCAGCAGATTTTTATTGATACTGATAATTTTGTAGAAATTGGTGCGCAAATGTATTATTGATTATAGTGTAAATCTTTTTTGCTAGCCTCTTTGCGAATAGATTAGGGCGAAAAACATTTAAAAAATATCCAACAACTATTTAAATGAAATTACGCTTATGGTTTAATTAATTTACTAGAATATAATGCCTGGTTTAGTTGACTGTTAATTTGTATTATATACAGTCCACTAGCTAAATCTTCAAGAGAAATTTTAATTAAATTATTATTGAAATTGTTTTCAAAAACAGTTTGACCTGACAACGATAAGATTTTGACATTGAAAGTGCCTAAATTTTGGCTAATAATTTCGATGTAGTTATTAGTTTGAACATAATTAATAATTGGAGTAAATAATGTATTATTATATATTGATGTGCATGGGCTTACTGAAACTGTTGTTAAACTTGAATTACTGCAATTATTAGTATTACTTCCAGAAACAGTATAGGTTGTTGTTAAGCTTGGTGTTATTACACAAGTATTAGAAAGCAATTGATTGTTATTAAGACTGTAGGTGTTTGCACCATTTAAAGTGAGCGTTGCATTTTGTCCTGCACAAATTAAAGTAGGACTAACATTAGATGTTATTGTTGGATTAGGAACTACTGTAAGTTGAACCGCTGTGCGAGTTGACGAACCACAAGTAGTTTCTTCGATATAAAACGTAGTGTTAGTTGTTATACTATTTATTGTAAATGTGCTTCCCGAATAAATAGGTGTACCACCGGAAGATACATTATACCAATTTATTCCACAATTTATGCTTGTACTTAGAGTTGTAGTGTTATTATAACAAACTTGCATATTTGAAGGATTGGTTGTATTTGGTGGTGGAATTTGCTGACATCCGTCGAATTTCACAATAAATCCGTCACTTCCACCTCCTCCATATGTTGGTTGCTGAGAACCCATACTAGCAATTACATTACCGCTGTTTGAATTGGTTGCTCCAGATAAGTAGATGATATTTATAAAATCACAACATAAACTAGGAATATCTACTGTTCATAATCCAACGTAATATGATGTCCAAACTCTATTTCCTAAAAAGTCAAATTTTGCTAAACACGCATCTGTAAAGCCACCACCGTAGGTTGCTTGATAAGAGCATGAAATTGTTAAAACAGATTGAGAAGCGTTGGTTGTTCGTCCACTAATAAATAGACCATTATTATTTGTAACGCAATACCCCATCTCATCATTACCTCCTCCACCGTAATATGTGCCCCACTGACGGACTAAAGAAGAATTAAACTTTGCCAAGAATAAGTCATAAGTCCCTCCACCGTGGCTTGGTTGATAACTGCCAAGCGTAGCAATTATTGTTCCAGTAGTTGTTGAACTTGAACCTGAAATGAAAATCTCTCCTAAAGTATTTGAAACAATATTTCCAATATAATCTTCTCCTGATCCGCCGTAGTATGATCCATAAAGTCTACTGCCCAATGAATTAAATTGAGCAAAAAAACCATCACCAAAAACTGAACCTCCAGAAAAAATAGTTTGATGAGCTCCTAATGTAGATATATTATTTGTTGAAGTTGTATAACCGCAAATGAGAATATTGCCAAAGCCATCAAAATTACAACCTAAGCCGTTGTCAAACCCTAAGCCGCCATAATATGTGCCCCAAATTCTATTGCCGTTTGAATCAAACTTTACAAGAAACGCATCATTCGAACCTCCACCATAGTTTTGTTGGAAACTACCAAGCGTTGAAATAACATTAGAAACTGTTGAAGATGTTACGCCTGTTACGTATAAATTACCTGAATTATCTAACGCTGCGCCATCAGCGTAGTCATCTCCAACTCCTCCGTAATAAGTGCTCCAAAGCCTTGTACCACTTGAATTAAATTTAACTATAAAAGCATCGCCTGTATTAGTTCCCCCTCCATAATTTGTTTGATGCGCTAATGGAGTAGCTAGCGCAATTGTATTTGTAGATAATGTTGCACCTACCAAATATACATTGCCTAAAGCATCAATATTAATCATACTTCCAAAATCGCTTCCGTTTCCTCCATAATAGGTTGACCATATTTTTGAACCAGACGAATTATATTTAGTAACAAATGCATCGCCCCATACTTGAGAACTTTGACCACCAAATGTATTTTGAAACGCTCCAATTGTTGCGATATTTGAAGTTGAATTGGTATAACCAGAAACATATACATTGTTTAAATTATCTGTTTTAGAATAGTAAATAACATCTTGACCTGAACCACCGCTATAAGTCCCCCATAATCTTATTAAAGGGTCAATAATTAGTTTATATTTTGGATTTACATTTTCAATATTAAAACTTAACACATCATTTTGTAATACCCAATTTGCCTTTAACTTTTGATTGTTTTGAAATACAACAGGTTTATTTTCTATTATGTTACCAAATGGCGTAACAATTATCAAATCACCTTTTTTATCAATGTAAGTTTTTTTTGAACCTCTAATTCTAATTTTTATCTGCTTATAATCTGAATTTGGAGCAATCTCAAAATCATACTTTAAATCACCACTTTTAAAGTAATATTTCAAGTCAATAGAATGGTATAGATTTTTGTAAAATAATTCCTCACAGGTTTTAGCTTCAATTAATTTACCGTTTTCATTATTATAATAGTTTAGTTTTGTTAAGGAGTTTTTGTTGTTGCTGATTAATGTAATTTGGTTTGCTCCTAAAAAATCTAGATCAACTCTGTAAGATATAACTTTGTTGCTATTAAGTTTGTTAAGTTGGTATGAAACCCCGTTGGTTTTAAAAAAAACATTTTTGTTTTCGAAAATATATGAATATTTTATATCTGACCTATGCTTAAAATTTTGATCAGTTATTTGGCCGTTGTTTTCTATAAAAATACCAACCCCTTTCTCTGTAATTTTAGCAGAAATAGAAAAAGAACATAGTAAAAAAATGCAAGCAATTAATATTTTTTTTAGTAAAAACAAATTCAATTAATTATATAAAAATTAAACCCATATAACTAAGTTACAATATAAAATTACTAAAGTCAATAAAAAATCAATTTATTTTATCAAATTGAGAGTTGAATTATCTATATATAGATTATTGCTATATTTATTAAGTACTTCGGAAAATAGTCTAAAATACAGAACCGTTAAACCAGTTACTTTTACAATAAGTATTGCGAGTTCAATAAAAGAAAATACAACATATAATAAATTTAGTATTTTTCCAACTTTAGTTACAAATGATTTAAAAATAGATGTTGTTGCTACTGAAATTAAATTACCAATTGATATAGTAGTTTTAAATTGCATTGGTGAAATTATTGAAAGCTATTCTTTATCAAATAAAACAAACACATTAAATCTTACTCATGTAAAGTCAGGTTTGTATTTTGTGAATTTGAAATCAGGAACTTCATCAAGTATTAAAAAAATAATTAAAAATTAATTCGATTTTTTCTTATACAACGGCACCGTGCTGCAGGGTTCACCATACATAATGCTTTTAGCATGTGGTTGTAAAAGTGCGGTTAATTGCACATAAGCATTTTTTGGTAAATCAATTTCGCCACAACCTTTAATAACAATGCGTGCATCTTTATAATCTTTTACTACTATTTTTTCCAATTGTTCTGCAAACAAGAGGGTTTCTAAGGTTTGTAAATCACCAAAAACAACTTTTTTGGCAAATGGCTGTAATGCCAGTGTTAGCAACATGTATGCCCAAGTTGGAACAATCGCATCAGCAGTGCAGGTTAGTGCTATTAATTTATTTTGGTATTTACTCCAATCGTTATTTTTAATAAAATCTCTAAACTCTTTTTCCTTTAAAATTAGTTCTTGAAACAATAAAGGTTTAATATCAAACAATACACGTTCACCTGTTGTGTAAAAATCTTCTAAATCAATTGTAATTATTCCACTATTAGCAACTTTATTTACAATTTCGTTTTCCATAATTATTTACATAAAACCAAGTTCAAGTTGAGCTACTTCACTCATCATTTCTTTTGTCCACGTTGGTTCAAAGGTTAAAACCAATTCCGTGCCAGTAATGCCTTGCAACAATTTGCATTTCCCTTCAACCTCAGCCGGCAGGGTTTCTGCAGCTGGGCAGTTAGGTGATGTAAGGGTCATTACAATTTTTAAATGATTTTCTTTAGTAAGGTGTAATTCATAAATTAAATCAAGTTCCCAAACATCATGTTGTATTTCGGGATCAAAGCACGTTTTAATTT
>CAZAPH010000111.1:0-7716 GCA_964487105.1 uncultured Akkermansia sp. | reverse complement strand
CAGTAATAGATGAAAGTTTACAAAAAGATATTCCAGCAGAAGCTATTATAATTAAACAACCTATTTGGGAACCCTACTCTATTTATAAAAAATTTATAGGCAAAAAAAAATCTGAAAAAATAAATGCTTCTTTTTTAAATGAAGGAAAAAAAACAGGATTGCTTCAAAAAATTAGTGTTTGGATTAGAGGAAATTTTTTTATTCCTGATGCACGAAAATTTTGGATTAAACCAAGCACTAAATTCTTACAATCATACATTATAAAAAACAAAATTGAGTACATCATAAGCTCAGGTCCTCCTCACAGTATGCATTTAATTGCTTTAAATTTAAAACAACAAAATTCAAATTTAAAATGGATTGCTGACTTTAGAGACCCATGGACAAATATTGATTTCTATTCGAAATTAATGCTTACAAAACGTGCAAATAAAAAACATCATACATTAGAAAAAGCTGTACTTAAACATGCAAATTGTGTTATAAGTATTGGGCAACAAATGAATAACGAATTTATTGAAATGTATAAAAACATAGGTGGTCATAATTTTGAAAAATTTAAAGTTATTACAAATGGTTTTGATACATCAGACTTACCAAATTACGAAGTTAAAAAAGATGAAAAATTTAGTATAGCGCATGTTGGTACTTTAGTAAAAGATAGAAACCCAACTGTTTTATGGAAAGTTTTAAATAAACTCATAAATAAAAACAATCTTTTTGAAAAACAACTTCAAATAAAATTAGTTGGTAAAGTAGATATTTTTGTGAATGAAGAATTAGCAAAATACAATTTATTAAACTATGTAAAAAAAATAGATTACTTGCCGCATAACGAAGTAATTATTGAACAGCAAAAAAGTAAATTACTTTTATTGTTAGTAAACAATACCCCTAATGCAAAAGGAATTTTAACCGGAAAATTATTTGAATATTTAATGGCAAATGTTCCAATTATAGCAATAGGTCCAGAAGATGGAGATCTAGCAAACGTTTTAAATCAAACAAATGCAGGAAAAATAAGCGACTTTACTAATGAAATACAATTAGAAAAAAATATTTTAGAAATATTTAATAATGAAAATGAGTTTAATCAAATTAAAAATATCAACAATTACAGCCGACAATCCTTAACTAAAGATTTAGTTCAAATTCTAAACGAATTATAGAAAAAAAATAAACTAAATTAGAAAACAATAAACTTCACATTATAAATCTGATAATCAGCTAATTAAAAGAATTTAAAGAGTAGCTAAATATCAATTAATTTTCTTATATTAGATATCTGTAATGAAAAGGCAAATTATTTACATCCTTTTAGGCTTTTGGATTTTTACCAATGTGGTAATAGCACAAACCGATTGCTCATTTACAAACGACACTTTATATTTACTTGAACAAAATAAAACACTAAATGTAAAAAGCATAAAAACATCTTTTAAAGATAATAGTGAGTTTAAATTAATCATTGGTAACGATAACAAATTTTACCTTCAGTTGGCTGTAACCGAAAATTTATATTTTGATAAAAAAGATAATTTAGAGTTAGAATCAAACGGTAAAAGCATACTTTTTAAAAATGTTACGCATCAAAAATTAAATAAGTACACAGGGTTATATGTAGTAGAAATTTGGAAAAATTATATTGCAACATTAAAAGACGAAGGTTTAACCTCTTTAACATTTAATAAAGCAAAAACTAAATTTTATAAAAGTGATAGTAAAGCGGTTAAACAAATAGCTAATTGTTTTTATAACGAAATAAATACTAAAAAATAATATTAAAAAATGAGTGAACGAATACTAAGAGCCCTAATGCAAATGTTTTCTATTATTGCTAAAGTTGATGGCATTAATAGTACCGGAAGACAAATTGTTGAATCTTTTTTAAAACAACAATTAAGTGCAGAACAAGTTGTAACTTATCTTAAAATTTTTGATGAATACATCGAATCCAGCCAAACTGCAAGTAAAAAGAAAGAAGGTGCGGCTAAACGTACTTCATTAAATTCAGTAAAGGTTTTAAAAATATGTACACAAATTAATCAGGAATTAGAACAACCTCAAAAAGTAATTGTTTTAGTAAGGTTATTAGAATTTATTCATTCTAGTAATGAAATAAGTGAACAAGAAAATGAATTTGTATTAACTGTTGCTGATACGTTTAATATTCCTCATGAAGAATTTTTAGCATTAAAATCATTTATTGAAGATCAACATAACATTGTTCCAAATAGTAGTAATATACTAGTAATTAATAATACAGAAAACGGATACAACAACGCTTGTAAACATATATTTTGCGATGCATTAACAAATGATGTACGTATAATTCAAATACAAAGTGTTGCAATGTATGTATTACGAATTTACGGCAATACAGAACTTCAATTAAACGGACAAATTATTTCTAAAGAACGTGTTCATATTTTTACACCAGGTTCTTCTATCCGTAACAGTAAAATTAAACCTATTTATTATAGCGATGTAATTGGAAGATTTTTAAGTGATGAAAATCAACTTAAAATTACTTTTGAAGCTAAACATTTAGAGTATAAATTTAAAGGTGGCAAATTAGGTTTAAGAGATGTAAATATTAACGAAGAAAGCGGAAAATTAATAGGAATAATGGGTGGTTCTGGTGCCGGTAAATCCACTTTATTAAACGTTTTAAATGGAAATGAAACACCAAGTGCAGGTGCAGTTACAATAAACGGGAAAAATATTCATACCGAACGTAATTTAATAGAAGGTGTAGTTGGACATGTTAGTCAAGATGATTTACTTATTGAAGAATTAACTGTATTTCAAAATTTATTTTATAATGCAAAATTGTGTTTTGGTAATTTACCTGATGATGAAATTGAAAAAAGATGTAACGCTTTATTAGCGGATATTGGGTTAAGTGAAACTCGTCATTTAAAAGTAGGTTCACCATTAGAAAAAACAATATCAGGTGGGCAACGTAAACGTTTAAATATATCTTTAGAATTAATAAGAGAACCTTCTGTTTTATTTGTTGATGAACCAACTTCAGGTTTATCGAGTAGAGATTCTGAAAACATTATGGATCTTTTAAAAGAATTAGCTTTAAAAGGAAAACTTATTTTTGTAGTAATCCACCAACCATCTAGCGACATTTATAAAATGTTTGATAAATTAATGATACTTGATGTTGGTGGATACCCAATTTATTATGGCAACCCGGTTGATGCAGTAAGTTATTTTAAAAGATTGGTAAACCATGTAAACTCCGAAGAAGCTGAATGTTGGAATTGTGGTAATGTTAACCCCGAACAAATTTTTAATATTATTGAAAGTAAAGTACTTGATGAGTACGGAAATTTAACTTATACCCGTAAAAACACTCCAGTTGAATGGAATACACATTATAAAGAATTAATTGAAAAAAATATTCACTCTGACAAAAAACATACAAGTATTCCAGAGGCTATTTTTAAAATTCCAAATAAAATAAAACAGTTTAAAGTATTTTTAACGCGCGATGTAAAAAGCAAATTAACAAATACTCAATACTTATTAATTAATTTTATTGAAGCTCCGTTATTAGCATTTATACTTGCCTTTTTAGTAAGGTATTTTAATACAGATGTTGATACCGGAAAAGGATATATTTTTAGAGAAAATGAAAATGTACCTGCTTATATATTTATGTCTGTTGTTGTGGCATTATTTATTGGCTTAACTGTAAGTGCCGAAGAGATTATTAGAGATAGAAAAATACGAAAAAGAGAGTCATTTTTAAATTTAAGTAAAGGCAGTTACTTATGGAGTAAAATAATAATTATGTTTGTTTTATCAGCTATACAAACTATTTCTTTTGTAATAGTTGGTAATTCTGTACTAGGTTTAAAAGGAATGTATAGCGATTATTGGTTAGTATTATTTACAACGAGTTGTTTTGCTAATATGCTTGGTTTAAATATTTCAAGTGCGTTTAACAGTGCAGTTACAATTTATATTTTAATTCCTTTTTTAATTATTCCACAACTATTATTAGCTGGTGTTGTAGTTAAATTAGATAAATTAAACCCTGTACTTGCTAAACAAGGTGCAGTACCAATGGTAGGCGAAGCAATGGCAAGCAGATGGGCTTATGAAGCATTAGCTGTTAATCAATTTAAAGATAATAAATTCGAAAAGTATTTTTACAAATACGACAAAAGTATTAGTGTTTCTAGCTATAAAAAGAATTTTTGGAAAGCAAAAATTCAAAATAAATTAAGTAAAATAGAATCGGGTTATAAAGAAGGTAAAACAAATAAAGATTTTGAAAATGACATTTTATTACTTAAAAATGAAATTGGCAAAGAATTAAAAATATTAAAAGGCATTAAATGCGATGTGTATGATCAAATAAATGTTCAACAATTTAATGCAGATGTATCTAAAGGTATTTTTAATTATTTAAAATTAGTTAATGATAAATACATTGCCATTGAAAATAAAGCCAGAAAAGAAAGTGATGATTTAACTACTAAATTAAAAGGTAAATATGATATTGTTCAATTACGTGATGATTATGAAAATGAAAATTTAAGTCAGTTAGTTAAAAACGCTACTAATTTAACTGGCGAAAATTGTTTAGAAAAAGATGGTAGATTAATACAAATTAATGACCCTATTTTTTGTGACCCAACAGAATCTAACATTGGGAGAGGCCATTTTTATGCTCCTCGCAAAAAAGTTTTTGGTTCGTTTTATTCTACATTTTGGGTTAATATAATTGTAATTTGGTTAATGAGTTTAAGTTTAGTAATTACACTTTACTTTGATGTATTTAAAAAAGTATTAGATAGTTTTGAATTATTATTCTCAAAACTAAAAAAGAAAAAATAAATTTTATATTAATTGGTTAAACTAAATAAACCTCTTCTTTACCAGGTTTACTAAAATCTGCTTCTATATGATTTTGTAATGTGGTACTTAATCTTAACCCTACAAAATCTGCCTTTACCGGAAAATTAGTGTGGCTTCTATCAACTAAAACAACGGTGTTTAATTTTTTTAATGGTTGGTTTAAAAACAATTTAACAGCGTACATTAAAGTTTTTCCGCTATTTAAAACATCATCAACTAAAACAATAATTTTATTATTTATTTTTTTTAATTCAAAATCTAACTCCACATCATCTTTCCAAGGGGATTGTTTATTTAATTTTAATTTAGCTAATGTGAATTTAATTTTTGAAATTTCATTTAATTTTTTCACTAAAATTTTAGCAAATTTATAACCATTACCTTCAATTCCAATTACAATAATTTCTTTTTCTTTAAAATTATTCTCATAAATTTCAAAAGCTATTCTATTTATCTTTTGTTGAATTTGTTGTGTACTTAATATTTTAACTTTACTCATATTAAATTAATAAAACATTATTTAATTGTTTTAACTAATAAATCAATCTTTTGTTTCACTTCTTGTTTAGGTTCAACCAAAGGTAACCTTACATACGGTTTACAAACATTTAATTTACTTAAAGTATATTTTATTCCTCCTGGGTTTCCATCAGCAAATAATTGATCTGTAAGATCTATTAATGCGTAATGTAATTTTTGTGCTTCAATAAATTTATTTTTTAATGATAAGTTTACCATTTTACTTAATTGTATTGGAAACGCGTTACCAACAACCGAAATTACACCAACTGCACCAGCGGCAATTAGTGGCAGTGTAATTGTATCATCACCACTTATTACCATAAAATCTTTTGGTTTGTTTTTAATTACTTTCATTATTTGTTCAATATTACCACTTGCCTCTTTGGTTGCAACAATATTTTTAAAATCTTTAGCAATTTTAACTTGAGTTTCCCATGTTACGTTACTTCCTGTTCTCCCTGGTACATTATACAATATAATATCTTTTTTTGTTGCATTTGCAATGGCTTTATAATGTTGGTAATACCCCTCTTGATTAGGTTTATTGTAATATGGCGCAACAGATAATATGGCTTCAAAAGCTTTTAAATCTGTATTTTTTATTTGATTAACAACTTCACTCGTATTATTGCCTCCTATACCAATTACTAAAGGTAATTTTTTATTGTTTGCACTTATAACCGTATCAATAACTATTTTCTTTTCTTCTTTTGTAAGCGTAACGCTTTCGCCTGTTGTTCCTAAAACAACTATATAATCTACATTACCACTATGTAAATGTTTAACTAATTTTTGTAATGCTTTTACATCTACTTTACCTTCTTTTGTAAATGGTGTAACAATGGCAACTCCTGTTCCTAATAATTTTTTATTTCTCATAACTATCCAACTAAATTAAACAAATTATTAAAAACTAAACCAAATTATTATCATTAAGTTTTTACAAATTATACTAATTGCTATTTTATAATTTTACAAAGGTAATGCCGCAGCTAATAAAAATCAGTCCTATTTATTGGATTAATTATTATTTATAAGCTGTATTAATTTATAATGTTAAAATATTTGTTATTAAACTGAATATATTTTACATTGCATGCTCTGAAAATTATTGAGCATATTGAATTTGAATTTGGTAATGTGAAATTACTTGAAAATTTAATTATAAAAATAGTGTTATATGAAAACAGTACAATTGGTTTAGAAGAATCCAGAGAGTTAAACAATGCTATAGGAAAATTATGTAATTATACCCAAGCATTAATTTTAATTATTGCCGAAAACGGAACACAAATAAATAATGAAGCAAGAATTTTTTCAGCAAGCCAAGAGGGTTTAAAATACACTATTGCTGATGCTTTTGTAGTAGATAATTTAGCACATAAATTAATTGCTAATTTTTACCTTAAAATTAATAAACCTGCTAAACCAAGTAAATTATTTAGCAATGAGCAAGATGCGATTGTTTGGCTTATTTCACATAAAAAATAAATTTTTATTGTGTTTTAGATTTTTAAAAATAGAACTAATTAATTCTTATAATTGTAAATTTTCTACCAATGTTTAACCCAGATTATGCATTAGGATTTGTTACGAACCTTGAAAATGCAATAATATCAAGTGTTCCCGCAAGATTTTATGACGAAGGAATGGTTATAATCATTTCAAGAAATAAAATCGAGGAAACGCTTGAGATTGAAGCAGTTTCAAGGTGTAGTAGAATTTCTAATGCATGATTTGGGTTTAATCTTGATTTTGTAAATACACTCTTTGCAGCGTATAAAAGATCTTGTAATTATTTTCGATGTTGGTGGTAGGCGAAAAGGCCGCAATAATGCTTTGTGCTACACTCAATTGCCAAACGCTTAATTTACTTTCTATATTTTTATGCTCATTAAACATTTTTTCGCTTTTCTTTTGTCTTGATACAAAAGAAACAAAAAATCAAGGCTTAAAATAAATTTCTTGATTTGATGTTTTAGTTTTTTTCTACGCCTACGAACTCGCTCGTTCCTCGCTCAAACAGCGTAGGCTGGTGCAATTGCCTTTTACTAAAAAACTAAAACACAAATACTACGAAATTTATTTAATGCCATATTACAATACGTTTATTTGCCGTGTAATTATTTGTACTTTTTAAAGTTAATAAATAAACACCACTTGGTAAATGTTCAATATTTAATTTAAAATTTAGCATTTATAATTTACCATTTCCTTATCTCTCAATTACAACTTTCCTGCTTAAAGTCCCAACCTCAGTTTTAATTAAAATTGTATAAACGCCACAATTAAAATCTTTTACATCAATACTTA
>CAZAPH010000110.1:0-7816 GCA_964487105.1 uncultured Akkermansia sp. | reverse complement strand
GTTACGCAGGGATTTTTTTATTATCTCATGGGTATTACAGAGAATTTTTACAAACAACATTAAACTCTCCCTTAGAACCTGGTAAAGAATATTTGTTTAAAATGCAAGTTAGTTTATCTGATTACTCAACGCTTGCTGCCGATAAAATTGGTGTTTGTTTTTTAAATTCACCTGTAAAATTACAACATTCAAACCCAATATTAAATTTACACCCTAATTACATTTCACTTGAAGAAGAAATTGGTTTAGATATAAAAGATTGGCACGAACTAACATTCAAATACAAAGCAAAAGGTGGTGAAAGTGTACTATTAATTGGTGCATTTGCAATTAAAAGAATTTGGATAACAGGTAATACTCCACCTCCAGAATTAAGCACACCATTAACTAAAAATTTTGAAAGAGATGCTTATTATTATATTGATGATGTTTGTTTATATGAATTTAAACCTGAAAAAATTGACACTCTAAATAGTGGTGCAAACGCTTATTTTGAAAGCATTGAACTAGATAAACCAGATGAAGTAATTGTATCTCCAGATACGGTTAAAGCACTTGCATTTAATGAAATTCACACACTAAATAACGTTTTATTTAAAACAGGCGAAGATATTTTAAGTCCTGAATCTTACTCAGATATAAATATAATTTTAGTGTACTTAAAAGCACATCCAACTTTAAACGTCGAAATATATGGGCATACAGATAATATTGGTGATGAAACTTTAAATCAAATCTTATCTCAAAAAAGAGCAAATGCAATTGGCGAATATTTAAAAACAAAAGGGATTAATCCTGACCGAATTAAAACCATTGGTTACGGAAGCACAAAACCTATTGAAAGTAACTTAACCGAAAGTGGACGAAAAGCAAACCGTAGGGTTGAATTTTTTCTAAAAAACAATTAACATTGAAGTGTTTTTTCAATGCTTTCCCACAGTAGTTTGGCTGATTTTTCCCAACTAAAATTTAATTTTTGATTAATTCCGTTAGTAATTAAATTTTGTTTAAAGTTGGTGTTTAAAACAATTTTACCCATTGCTTCTGCAATTTCATTTGTGTTTAATGGATTAACTAAAGCAGCCGCATTGCCAGCAACTTCGGGCAAACTTGTAACATTACTACAAATAATAGGCACTTCGCATGCCATTGCTTCAATTAATGGAATACCAAAACCTTCAAATAACGGAATATAAACTAAAGCTTCTGCTGAAGCTAAAACATCAGCTAAATCATTGTTAGATAATCTACCAGTAAAAATAATTTTATTTTTAAATTCTAAATTATTTAAAGTGTTTTGAACTTCTTTATTTCCCCAAGCAATTGCTCCTGCAATAACTAGGTTGTGGTTTAATGTAGGATAGTTTTTTTTTAATACATCAAATGCTTTCAATAAATTAGAAATGTTTTTACGAGGAGAAATTGCACCAACATAAACAAAATAAGGTAAAGATTTGCTAAACTTTTGTTTCACTTTATTTTTTTCATCAAAGCTTAAGGGCTTAAAAAAATTATTTATTCCGTTATAAACTACCCAAATTTTATTTGCATCTACACCATAAACTTCAGAAATATCAGTTTTGCTATACTGCGAAACTGTAACAATTTGCGTTGCTTGTTTAGCAAATTTTGGAAAAAAATAATTATAATATTTTTCGGTTAAAAATTTAACGTGTTTAGGGTAATGAAAAAAATTTATATCATGTATTACCGGAAGCTGTTTAATTGAAGTATTTAAACATAAAAAACCATCAGGAGATAAAAATAAATCGGGTTTTATTTTTTCTAAATATGGCTTAACTTTAAATTGCAACCAATAATAATATAAAAAGGGATGTCTTGCTTTAGGGCCAATAACAACTCCAGTAACATTACTCGAAAAAATAAATTCTTCATCAAATGGTCTATCAAATAAAAAAGTAAACTTAACCTGTTGATGCGTTTGAGTAATTAATTTTAAGGTTTGGTATGTAAACCAGCCAATTCCTTCTAATTTATTTTTTATTAAAAGTCGCGTGTTTACTACAATATGCATAGGTTAAAAGTACTAAAAAATTAGTAAATGCAGTAAAAAATACTATCTTTGTTGCCCTTTTGTGCAGAAAAAAAAATTTATAGTTGATATTGCTATATTACTGGTTTTAAACTTATTAATAAAACCATTTTGGACAATTATAATTGAACCAAAAGTACAAGGGCAAATTGGAGATATAGATTACGGAGAATATTTTGTAATATTTAATTTTACACTTTTACTTAATATTTTTTTAGATTTTGGATTAACCAATTTTAATAGTAGAAACATTGCCCAAAACAATCAACTTTTAAGCAAGCATTTAGGTAAAATGATGAGCTTAAAATTAACATTGGGTATATTTTATTTTATTATTTGTTATATCGTTGGTCATTTAATGTTAGGGTTTAAACTGCAAATGTTAATGCTTTTATGTTTTAACAGTTTCTTGCTTAGTTTTAATGTTTTTTTAAGAAGTAATTTACAAGCATTACATTTATTTAGAACAGATAGTATTTTATCTGTATTAGACAGATTAATACAAATACTAATTTTAGTAGCCATGTTACTACACTTATTTGGTATGCAAATAAATGCAATGGCATTTATTTTAGCTCAAACAGTTGGTTACTTATTTACTGGGTTAACTTGTTATTTTATTGTACTTAAAAAAACACATAATTATAGTTTTAATTTTGATTACGCATTTTGCAGAATGGTTCTTAAAAAAAGTTTACCTTTTGCAATATTAGTATTGTTAATGGCGTTTTATAATAGGTTAGATAGTATAATGATAGAAAAATTACTTGGAGGTGATTTTGGAAAAGAACAAAGTGGTATTTATGCAAAATCTTTCCGTTTATTAGATGCTGCAAATCAAATAGCTACTTTATTTTCAATTCAACTCATTCCTATTTTTAGTAGAATGCTAAAAAATAAAGATAACATGGAAAATATAATTAAGTTATCTTATACCCTTTTAATTACACCAGCACTTATTGTTTCAATAAGTAGTATATTTTATGCCGAATACTTTTTTACTAAAATTTATACAGGCGACACTAAAGGTTTTGAAATTTTACAAATACTAATGAGTTGTTTTACTGCTATTTGTTTAACGTGTGTGTTTGGAACACTATTAACCGCAAGTGGTAATTTAAAAAAACAAAACATTGCAGCTATTGGGGGTATTGTAGTAAATGTTTTATTAAACTTTATTTTAATCCCAAAATACCAAGCTTATGGTAGTGCAATTTCTAGTTTAGTTACACAAATGTTAACTGGTATTGCTCAAGTAATTATATGCTATAAAGTGTTTAGTTTTAATGTTAATAAACGAATTTTAATTAGTACATTTACTTTTGTTGCTGGTTTGTTTATTGTAAATTTAATTACTTTAAAATTAACACGCATAACCGAACTTAATTTTGTAATTATGTTAATACTAAGTGGCCTTTTAGCATTTATTACTGGATTAATTAACCCAAAATCAATTTTAAGATTTATAAAATATAAATAGAATGACAGAAATCACAAATTATCAAAACATACTATCTAAAATTATAAAGTATAAAAAACAATTTATAATTATTTTATTTATTGCATTTATTATAAGTTGTGTAATTGCACTTTTACTTCCTAAACAATATAAATCTACTGCTGTTGTATTTCCTGCAAGGCATTTTTCAGTGTCAAAATTAATTATAGAACAAAATTTTGGAAATCAAGAAGATTATATGCAATTGGGAGATGAAGATGATGCGGAAAAATTAATTCAAGTTTTAAATTCAGATGCTTTAAAACTAGCAGTTGCAAACCACCTTAATCTCTATAAAAAATGGAAAATTAAAGATACTTTATTTTCATATCACTACCTTAAATTAAAATGGGACGAAATGGTTACCATTAAAAGAACAGAATTTAACAGCGTTAAAATTGAAGCTTATGATTATACTGCTAATGATGCCGCTAATTTAGCAAACACAATAAATGATTATTGCGATACTATTAAATTTAGAATGACTAGAGAAGTTGCTGGCGAAGCTCTAAAAATTGTAAAAGCTGAATTTGATCATACAATAAAAATGTTAGATGAGTTAGAAGATAGTTTACAGGCAGTTAGAAAATTAGGCGTATTAGATTATAAAAAAGAAGTTGAAGCTTATTCTAAAAATTTAGGAAGAGCATTAATCGCAAATAATAAAACTGCAATAGCAGAATGTGAAAAAAAATTAGAAGCGCTTAGAAATTATGGCGGTAGTTATTTAGCGTTAGAAGAGAATATTAAAAAATATAGATTTAAATTTCCTGTTTTAAAAGCACATTACGATGAGGCTCTTGTAAATTACAACCAAAACTTACCTTTTAAATTTACAGTTGAAAAAGCAAAACCTAACGAATATAAAGCACGCCCAAGACGTATACTAATTGTTGGCTTTTCTTTACTTGCAACTTTTATATTAACACTTTTATTATATATAATAAAAGATAGATTTTTCCCTAATACTAAATGACTGATTAAATTAAAAGTTATGACAAACACACAAAATATTATTCAATTACTAAAAAACAACATAAAACTATTAATATTAGTTTTTATTATATCAGGCTTAATTGGCTTTGTAGTTTGTTTTTTTATTCCTAAAAAATATAAATCAACTGCGGTTGTATTTCCTGCAAATGTTAGTCAAACGTCTGAAGAATCTCCTACTGAACAGTTATTACAATTTTTTTTAAGTGAAGACATTAAATGGCAAATTGCAAAAGAATTAAATTTATATTCCGTTTATGATATTGATAGTACTGAAATTGGCTCTAAAAATTTATTTAATTATGAATGGGCTGAAAATATTAGTATTTCTCCTACATTATACGAGTCTATCGAAATAAATGTAAAAGATAAAAACCCAATTTTAGCACAAAAAATTGCAAATTCTTTAATTACCAAAACTAATCAATTAATTAGAGTTAAAAAACGAAATATAGTTCAACAATACTATGAGAATTCTCAAAAAGTAATTTTACATCAAAAACACGAAATAGATTCATTAGAAAAGAAAATGAATGAGTTAGCGCAGTTAAAAGAAGATAATATTGATTCGAAAAAAATATTAAGAGATAAAATTAAAGCAAATTTAAAAGCATACGAAAAAATTAAAGTAATTAACGATACTTATATGATTGATGTAGATAATAACAATGATTATTTATCAATTGTTTCTACCCCTAGCCTTCCAGATAAACATTGTTATCCAATAAAATCAATTTTTGTGGCAATTATTTCAATTGCATCAACATTTTTTGCTGCATTATTATTAATTTTTTTTAAAAAGAAATAAGTATTGGTTAAACAATTAAACAAATATTTAGTTGAACTTTTATCTCTATTATTTATTGCTTTATTAGCATATACTTTAGTATTTAAAAAAGACTATTTTTATATTGCTTGTTTAGTTCCTGTTTTTCTTTGTATTATTTATTTAGCTCTATTTAAATTTAACTATTTAGTTTATTTTTTAGCTTTTGTTACACCTTTAGCTGTTACTCTTCAAGAAATTGGTTTAACATCACGATCTGGTCCTAATTTAAGTTTACAGAGCGAACCAATTATGATTGGTATAATGTTTTTATACTTTTTAAATAATTTATATAAACCAATTAATGATAAAAAATTTTTAAACCACCCTATAAGTTATATTATACTATTCCAAATTATTTGGATGATGGTTACAATTTTAACAAGTACAGAAATTATCATCTCTATTAAATATTTAATATCAAGACTATGGTATGTTTTTAGTTGTTATTTAATAATTCCTTTAGTTATAAAAAACAAAACGAGTATAATTAATTTTGTTTTATCTTATGCTATTTCACTAGCAATTGTTATTGTTTATACTTTAATAAACCACGCAAAATATAATTTTAACGATAAAGCAGCTGATTGGATAGTTTCTCCTTTTTACAACGACCATACAGCATATGGAGCAGCTTTAAGTATGTATATACCCGTTTTAATTTGTTTACTATTTATAAATGGCTTAAGTAAGTTAAAAAAAATAGCAATTTCTTTTTTATTACTCTTGTTTACAGTTGGTTTAATAGCTTCGTTTGCAAGAGCAGGTTGGTTAAGTTTAGTTGTAGTATTTTTTGTTTGGATTACAATGTTATTAAAAATAAAATTTAAAACACTATTAATTACATTTATTACATTAATTACTTTACTTCTTATGTTTAGAACTGAAATATTTATGGTTTTAGGCAGAAATAACACAGATGCCGAAGGTGGTTTTGCAAATAATATTGAATCTATTTCTAACATTAGTACGGATGCATCAAACCTTGAACGATTAAACCGTTGGAGTTGTGCAATTCGTATGTGGGAAGATAAACCTATTTTTGGATGGGGACCAGGTACCTATATGTTTAAGTATGCACCCTACCAATTAAGTAGTCAAAAAACAATAATTAGTACAAATTTTGGAACAAACGGTAACGCACATAGCGAATACTTGGGGCCATTAGCTGAACAAGGCGTGTTAGGAATGGCTGGTATGTTAATACTACTTTTTTATATTTTATGGTTTGGGTATAAATTAGCATACAAAAATTACGATCATGATATTAAACTTTTAATTTTAGGTTTATTTTTTGGATTAATAACCTATTTAGTACACGGTTTTTTAAATAACTTTTTAGATACAGACAAACTTTCTTTACCTTTTTGGGGCTTTTTAGGAATTTTAGTGTGTTTTGATTTGTATTTTAAACCAAATACAAAACATGAGTAATCTTATTTTGAAATTACAAAACTAATTTGGCGTTATTAAAAATATTTTGATTAGAATGCCTATTATTTTAAATCATTTAAGGGGTAATAAGTTATACCCCAGTACCATGACAACTTTTATATTTTTTACAACTGCCACAAGGGCAAGGGTCTTTACGCCCAATTTTTGGTTCAACCCGAATTGGTTGTGATTTAGGTTTTTGCTTTGCGTTCTGCTCTTCTATCAAATTTTCATCTCTACTTTCAACTAAAGCTTCCTTTTTTTGTACTGGTGCATCATTTGTAAATTGAGTAGTTTGTTTGCTATTAGGGTCTTCGCTCGGCAAATAACTTTTCATTAAAAACGAAATAATTTCTTTATTTGTTTTAATAATCATTTCTTTAAACAAATTAAACGATTCTAATTTGTATATAACTAATGGGTCTTTTTGTTCTAAAGATGCATTTTGAACAGCTTGTTTTAAATCATCTAACTCACGTAAATGTTCTTTCCAAGCTTCGTCAATCATTAACAACACAACACTTTTTTCAAAATTTGCAAAAGCTTCTCTTCCTTTAGTATCATAACCTTTACGAAGTTCAGTTATTATTTGTAACCCTTTAATTCCATCTGTAAAAGGTAAAGCAATATTTATAAAAGTATTGTTTGGGTTTGTAAATACCTCTCTAATTTCTTTAAATACAACAGCACAAATTTTTTCAACTTTTTGTTGGTAAGCTTTTTGTAATGTATCAAATAAAATATCAATTAAATCGTCTTCTTTTTTAGAGCTAAAATCTGCGTTTGAAAATGGAGATTCTACGCCAAATATTCTAATACATTCCAAGTTAAAGCCTTCGTGATCTTTAGAAGGAACATATTCTTCAACTATACTACTACTTAACTCTAACATCATGTTAGCAATATCAATACTTATTTTATCGCCATACAAAGCATTACGTCTGCGTTTATAAATCACATCACGTTGTGCGTTCATTACATCATCGTATTCGATTAAACGTTTACGTGTTCA
>CAZAPH010000109.1:0-7890 GCA_964487105.1 uncultured Akkermansia sp. | reverse complement strand
ATTTATAATTTTGTTACTAAACGTGGAATATGTTTAGAGGATAATGCAAAAATTAGTTGGACACAAGTTGAAACAGGTTCGGCAATTACTTGGAAATACCCTTCAGTTATTTTAAAAGGTAACAATTCAGTTGGCGAGTTTTATTCTGTTGCTGTTACAAACAATAAGCAAGAAGCTGATACAGGAACTAAAATGATTCATATAGGAAAAAACACACGTTCAACTATTATCTCCAAAGGGATTAGTGCTGGCTTTAGCAATAACAGTTATCGAGGGTTAGTACAAATGCGTAAGGGAGCAACTAATGCCCGTAATTTTAGCCAATGCGATAGTTTATTAATGGGAGATAAATGTGGCGCACACACATTTCCTTATATAGAAATTAAAGATAAAAGAGCAATTGTAGAGCACGAAGCAACTACAAGCAAAATTAGCGAAGATCAATTGTTTAATTGTAAACAACGAGGTATTGATAACGAAAAAGCAATTGCATTAATAGTAAATGGCTATTGCAAAGAGGTGTTAAATAAATTACCAATGGAATTTGCAGTTGAAGCACAAAAATTATTAGCTATAAGTTTAGAAGGAAGTGTAGGATAAAATTTAATTACAATAAAATTGTGAAAACTTTGAATACGAAAAATCAAACCATTTATGTTTTTATAGTATTATTTTTTTGTTTTTATACAAGTAATGCTCAGCGTTACCTTACAAACCAATTTACCCAAGTTGATAGCACAGTAAATATTATTTATGGTAACGCAAACGATTACCTTGGAAACAGTCAACCCTTAAAACTGGATTTTTATCAACCAAATGGTGATGTGGTTTTAAAAAGACCTTTAATAATTTACATTCATGGTGGAGGATTTACAAGTGGCACAAGAAAATACCTGCATATTAAAAACATTATTTCTCGAATGGTATTAAAAGGTTACACAGCTGCTAGTATTGATTATAGATTAGATCCAACTTTTCAATTATACAACTCAACTACAAATAGAAGAGCTATGACTGATGCTATGCATGATGCAAAAGCTGCTATTAGATATTTTAAAGCCAATGCAAATACTTATGGAATAGATACTAATCAGATTATTATTGGTGGAGAAAGCGCAGGAGCAATTACATCTATGATGGCTGCTTATGTAGATAAACAATCAGAAATGACTGTTTACCCAATGGCAAATCCAAATAATCCAATTGGAACAAGCGGAAATGCAGGATACTCAAATAAAGTTAAGGCTACTTTATGTTTATGCGGCTTAATTTTAGATACAACTGCAATAGAATTTCAAGATAAACCAATGTTAGTTGTTCATGGCACTTCTGATACATTTATACCTTTAGTCTTTGCTCAAAACATTGTAAAAAGAAATTTGAATACAAGCACTACATTTACAAACTATTTTTTTAATGGTGCTACGCATTGCCCATGGATAACTACTCTTCCAAATTACATACAATACGAAGATAGTACAGTAAATTTAATTACTAACTTTTTATACTCACAAATACAAACAAGTATTAAGTCAATAATAAATAAAACAAATGGACTAAAAATATATCCAAACCCTAGTAATGGTGATGTGTTTATTGAAAACGAAACAAATAACAATATTAAATTTAAAGTAATTGATGTTTTAGGCGAAGAAATAATTAGTAATAGTATTGCCTCGTCGGATATTTTTAAACTACGTATTGATAAATTAAAAGCTGGAATCTACATAATCCAAAGTATTCAAAATAATATAATTCAAAATCAAAAGTTAATAGTAAAATAATGATAACAATAAAAAATTTACATGCCTCTATTGGCGAAAAAGAAATTTTACGTGGAATAAATTTAGAGGTTAAAGCAGGTGAGGTTCATGCAATAATGGGTCCTAATGGCTCAGGAAAATCAACATTATCAAATGTTTTAGCTGGAAGGCAAGATTATCAAGTTACTGAAGGAGAAGTAATATTTAACGGTAAAAATTTATTAAATATGGAAGCTGAAGATAGAGCAAGAGAAGGCTTGTTTTTAGCATTTCAATACCCCGTTGAAATACCAGGGGTAAGTAACATTAATTTTTTAAAAACTGCTTTAAATGAAATTAGAACATACCACGGAAAAGAAGAAATTTCAGCAAAAGATTTTTTAGCATTAGTTAAAGACAAACAAAAATTAGTAGAGTTAGATGGTAAATTAGCTAACAGAAGTGTAAACGAAGGATTTAGTGGAGGAGAAAAAAAACGAAACGAAATTTTTCAAATGGCTATGCTTGAACCTAAATTAGCAATTTTAGATGAAACAGATTCTGGCTTAGATATTGATGCCTTAAAAATAGTTGCTAATGGTGTAAATACATTAAAAAATAAAAACAATGCATATATTGTAATTACGCATTACCAAAGGTTGTTGGATTATATAGTGCCAGATTTTGTACATATATTATATAATGGAAAAATTGTTAAAAGTGGGGGTAAAGAATTGGCTTTAGAATTAGAGGAAAAAGGTTACGATGAGATAAAAAAACAATTTAATCTTACTGAATAAAATGATTGCAGAAAAAACAAATACCGCACAACTAATTATTGATAAAATCACAAGTTCTGCCAATAAAATAAATTACATTAATGATAACGTAATTTCTAAAGCATTAATTTTTATCGAAAAAAATGGTATTCCTACTAATAAAAATGAAGAATATAAATACTGTAATATTGATTCAGTTTTAAAAAAGGAATTTAAACAAATTGAACAAAAATTTGAAAACGTAACAAATTTAAAAGATTACAAGTTAGCTGATGCTTTAACATTAGTTGTTGTTAATGGTACATACTCACAACAATTAAGCGATAAATTAATTTTAAAGGGTATTCACATTAATTCGTTTAACAACCTAGATGACAATGGAAAAACAAAAATTGCAAAAATAGCAAATGTTGAAAGTGATGCATTTATCGCATTAAATACTTTGTTTGCTAATGAAGGGTTTCATTTAAAAATTAGTAAAAATGAAGCTTTGCAATTTCCAATTCAAATTATTTATGTAAACAATGCATCTTCAGAAAGTATAGTAAATCCTAGAAATATAATTGAGTTAGAAGAAAACGCAGAAGCAATAATTATAGAACATTACATAAATATTGGTACATCAAAATGTTTTACAAATTTTGTTAGCGAAAAATATTTAGCGAAAAATTCAAAATTAGATGGTTATACAATTCAAGACGAAAGCACTAACGGTTACGGCGTTTATACAAATCAAGTTGAATTAAAAGAAAATTCTAATTATACAAATTCAACCATTACATTAAGTGGGCAATTGGTTAGAAACAATCATAATGTTGTACTAAATGAAAAAAATTGTGAAGCTAATTTAAATGGTTTATTTAAAATTAATGGCAACCAAATAGTAGATAACCATACATTAATGGATCATCAATTCCCTTATTGCCAAAGTAATGAATTGTATAAAGGAATTATTGATGGAAAAAGCACAGGCGTATTTAACGGAAAAATTTTTGTTAGAAAAGATGCTCAAAAAACTAACGCATACCAAAGCAGTAAAAATATATTATTAAGCGATGATGCTTCAATTAATACAAAACCACAATTAGAAATTTATGCCGATGATGTTAAATGCTCTCATGGCACATCAACAGGTAAAATTGAAGATGAAGCAATGTTTTATTTACATGCAAGAGGTATAGGAAAAGAAAGCGCAAAAAAATTATTATTAAACGCCTTTGCAGAAGAAATTATTGAACGCATTCAAGTAGAAAGTTTACAAGAATTAATTAAAAACAAATTAAATTTACTTTAATTGATTGATGTTATAAATATCAGGAATCAATTCCCAATTTTAAATCAAAAAGTAAATGGTAATCCATTAATTTATTTTGATAATTCTGCTACAACTCAAAAGCCTCAATGTGTAATAAATACAATCAGCAATTTTTACTCTCAAAATAATGCAAATATTCACAGAGGTGTGCATACATTAAGTAGGCTTGCATCAGAACTTTATGAAAATTCTCGAACAACCATCTCACAATTTTTTAATATTCAAAATCCTCAACAACTAATTTTTACCAGTGGCACTACAGATAGTTTAAATATAATTGCGCAAGGTTTATCAAAATCTATTTTAAAAGAAGGTGATGAAATTATACTTAGTCAGTACGAGCACCATTCAAACATTTTACCTTGGCAACTTTGGGCTCAACAAAATAAAGGACATTTAAAAGTTATTCCACTTAAAAACAATCATGAGTTGGAGCTGGAAGAATTTGAAAATTTAATTACAAAAAACACAAAAGTAGTTTCTATTGCTCATGTTAGTAATACTTTAGGTGTTATTACAAATATTGAGGAAATTATTAGAATTGCAAAAAAATATAATTTAATAATTGTATTAGATGGAGCACAATCTGCACCGCATATGCAAATTGATTTACAAAAGCTTGAAATTGATTTTTTTACATGCAGCGCACACAAAATGTATGGCCCAACAGGTGTTGGGATTTTATACATGAATGAATACTGGTTGAAAAATTTACCTGTTTCAAAAACTGGAGGTGGAATAATTAAATCAGTAACCTTTAACGAAACCATATACGCTGATGGCGCATTACGTTTTGAGCCAGGTACACCAAACATTTCTGGTGTAATTGGTTTTGGTGAAGCAATAAAATTTATACAAGATGTTGGTGTTCATAATATATACAATTACGAATTAGAATTAGTTAATTACGCACAAAATAAATTAAATGAAATTAATGAAATTACAGTTTACGGCATTAGCAATTGCAAAGCTGGAGTAATATCCTTTAATGTAAAAAATAATCACCCATTTGATGTAGGTACTTTACTTGATAAATATGGAATTGCCGTTAGAACCGGACATCATTGTACTCAGCCTTTAATGCAATTTTTAAAAATTCATGGTACCGTGCGGATTAGTTTTGCAATATATAATACAAAGCAAGAAATTGATTTTTTAATAGAAAAATTAAAAAAAATCATTAAAATGTTAAACTAATTTTAATTGCAAATGGATATAGAAGATATAGAAAAAGAAATTATTGAAGAATTTGAATTATTTGGTGATGATTGGGAAGGTAAATATGAACATATTATTGATTTAGGGAAAAATTTACCCATTATAAAACCTGAATTTAAAACAGACGATAAATTAATTAAAGGTTGTCAAAGTAGAGTTTGGCTTCATACTGATTTTATAAATGGTAAATTGATTTTTACAGCAGATAGTGATGCAATTATAACTAAAGGGATAGTTGCTTTAATGATAAGAGTTTTAAGCAATCAAACACCAAAAGCAATTATTGCTTGCGAACTAAATTTTATGAAAAAAATTGGGCTGTTGGAGCATTTAAGTCCTACACGCGCAAATGGTTTAGTAAGTATGATAAATAGAATGAAGCAAGACGCAATTAATTTTAATAATTAATACGCTCTAATATTTTTTCCTTCTATATAATTAATAAACGATTTGTTTACAACCTTATTACCACCCGGAGTAGGGTAGTTGCCTGTAAAATACCAATCCCCTTTATTTTTAGGGCAAGAATTATGTAAGCCTTCTATACTTTGGTAAATTATTTCTAGTTCTGCTTGTAAATTTTTAGGTTTAAGTAATTCAGCAATTTTTTTAGAAATTTCTTCTGCACTAAAACAAGCATAAATTTCTTTAACCATATTTACTTGTTCCTCTTTTGGTTTTTCTATTTCTATTTTTGTACGTTCATACAAATTAGTTAAAAAAGTGTGTTTACCTGCATCTTTTAATAATGCAATAGCAGCTTCAAACGCAATAAATTTACCAAGTACAGCCATATCAATACCATAACAATCAGGGTATCGTATTTGAGGTGCTGAACTCACAATAATTATTTTTTTAGCTTGTAATCTATCTAAAATCTGTAATATGCTTTGTTTTAAAGTTGTACCTCTTACAATACTATCATCTAAAACTACTAAGTTATCTTGATGTTTTTTTACAGTTCCATATGTAATATCATATACCAAATTAACTAAACTATCTCTACTTTCATCGTTAGTAATAAATGTTCGTTGTTTAGCATCTTTTAAAATTACCTTATGAATACGAGGATGAACAGATAAAACTTCTTTAATTTCGGTTTCACTTAAGTTTTTAGAATTTAAAAGTTGTTTAGTTTTTACATCATTATTATAATCATCAATACCTTCTATTAAACCACCAAAGGCAATTTCAGCGGTATTTGGTATATAACTAAATACAGTATTTTTTAAATCATAATTAATACTGTTTAAAACAACTTTGGTTAAATTTCTACCTAATGCATTACGTTCTGTATAAATTTCTGCATCATTGCCTCTGCTAAAGTAAATGCGTTCAAAACTACAACTCATATTTTCTTCAGACGGAATTATTTCTACTTCATTAAATGTGCCATCTTTTTTAATTATGGCTGCGTGGCCAGGTGTTAGTTCATTTATTTGGTTAAATTCAACATTTAAAACCGTTTGTATTACTGGTCGTTCGCTTGCAATAACGATAATCTCTTCGTCTTTATAATAATAAGCTGGTCTTATACCGTTGGGGTCACGTAATACAAAGGCATCGCCATGTCCAATCATTCCTGCCATTACATAACCACCATCCCAACGTTTACTACTTTCTTTTAATATACTGGCAATATCTATATTTTTTTGGATGAGTTTACTTATTTCGTAATTTTTATCATTCTCTTCTTTAAATTGTTTAAATAATTTATCATTCTCTTTATCTAAAAAATGTCCAATTTTTTCAAGTACTGTTACCGTATCAGCCATTTCTGTGGGGTGCTGCCCCAATTCTACTAAATGCCCAAATAATTCATCTACATTAGTTAAATTAAAATTACCGGCAACAACTAAATTTCTACTCATCCAATTATTTTGTCGCCTAAATGGATGACAGCTATGAATACTATTTTTACCATAAGTGCCATACCTTAAATGCCCCATTAATAAGTCGCCTAAAAAAGGGATGTTATTTTTTTGCCATTTAGCATCTTTATAGTCGTTAGGATTATTTAATTGAGCATTTACAAAAAGTTGGTTAATTTGCCCAAATATATCTTGTGTTGCTTTACTTTCTATGCTTCTTAACCTATCTATATAATTACTGCCCGGCTCGGCATCTAATTTAATTGTTGCAATACCCGCACCATCTTGGCCACGGTTAATCATTTTCTCCATTATTTGATAAAGCTTATGAATGCCGTACCTTGCAGAGCCATATTTTTGTTTATAAAATTCAACAGGTTTTAATAATCTAATTAAAACTACGCCGCATTCATGATGTATATTATCACTCATAAAAAAAGATGAGCAACAAATTTAAGATTTAAAAACCTTTGATTAACAATTTTAATTTAACAAAAAAGCAGTTTTTTTAAAAAATTAGCAATGTTTTTTGTATTTTTACGAGTTATAATGGTTATGGAAAAAAAGAAAGTTTTTTTTACCAAGTTATTTTATTTGGTTTTGTTCTGCGCATTTTGTATTAATTGCAAAATTATTGCTCAGCCCTTTACAAACAGAGGTGTTGTAATTAATGAGTATTGTGTATCTAACGATGGTACTTATATTGATGGTTATGGAAAAGCCGGCGATTGGGTAGAACTTTTAAATGTGCATACACAAACACTTAATTTAGCAAATTGGGGGTTAAGTGATGATAAATCAAACCTGTTTAAATGGAAATTCCCTAATACCTTTACTCTTGCTGTTAATGGTTTTGGAGTAATTTGGTTAGATGGTAAAAATAAAACCTTAACCACTTTAGGCGGACCAGAACACCATGCTAATTTTGACAAAACACAATTATAATCAGAATGGATTTTATTAAC
>CAZAPH010000108.1:0-8016 GCA_964487105.1 uncultured Akkermansia sp. | reverse complement strand
TTTAAAAATGCAATAACACGTTTTATTTTTCAATTAAATTATAGGTTAGATAATAAAAACATTAGTATTAATAATTTCCAACAATATAATCCGTTTTACAACATAAACGATAGTTTATTGCTTTCTAAAAATAATAATATTAGAGGAAGTTTATTTTTTAACCAAAACTCACAAGTTTTTGGATTTGAATATGTTTTTATGAATAACCAAACTCGACAATTATTAGTTAATGGTATTGAAAATAAAGAATTAATTAGTCATGAAGGGCGTATTAGAATTAATTTTCTTAAAGCATGGGCTTTAAACTCAATAAACACCTATTCACAAAAAGGAAATAAATCACAATTGTTTAGTACAAGAAATTATTTTATTGAAAGTTATAAAACAGAAAATAAATTATCTTTTCAACCAACAACTAATTATAGAATTGCATTAAATGGCAATTATGAAATAAAACAAAATTTATTAGGCTTAGATGCTGAAAAAGCAACAATAACCACATTAGGATTAGAAGGAAAATACAACCAAACAGAAAAAGGAAGTTTAAATGCTAAATTTGATTATATACAAATTATATTTAAAGGCAATCAAAACTCATCTGTTGGATACGAGATGTTAAACGCATTAAGTAATGGCAATAATTACACATGGGAATTAAGTTATGAGAGGTTTTTAAATAAAAATATACAAGTTAGTGTAAATTATAATGGAAGAAAAAATGGAACTTCAAACATTATACATTTAGGAGGCGTGCAAGTAAGAGCTTATTTTTAAATTCAATCTATATAAAATCTAAATTAATTTAGTATTAACTTTGAAAACAAAGCAGATTAAATAATTATGCAACACTCTACAAAGCTATATTTATTTATTATAACAATTTTTATTTACGCATTTTCTTTTGCTCAAAATAAAAGTAATTGGTATTATAAAAAAAATCCTGCATGGATTGAAATGATTAAAGCTCAAAATGTAAATTATTATGAAGCTATAAAAGCATATAATTTATTTTGGTCAAATAAAAAAAAACCAGAAGTTGAACACGATATGATAGGCCAAAATAAAAATAACATTGGTGAAAAAGAGCATGAAGTTCTTTCAAAAAAAGAAAGAAAAATGTATAATTTATATGCACTTGAAATAAAAAAGTTTGAAGCATGGCAAAGAAAAGTTTTACCATTTGTGCAAGAAGACGGTAGAATTTTAACGAATGATGAAAAATTAAAATTATGGGAAGATTCAAAAAAATGAAATTTAATAATTTAGTAATTTTTTTATTATTGGCTTCATTTGGTTTTTCACAACCAGCAAATAACTGGAGTTTCTTAGGTCCTAATTTATTTCCTGCTAACTTAAGTGGACAAATTAACGGAATTGGTAGAGTTACTCAGCTTAAAGTTGACCCTAATAACCCAAAAAAAATATATGCAACAAGTGCATCTGGCGGTTTGTGGCTCACTACAGATACCGGTTCTACTTGGTTAAATGTAAATACAGATAATTTACCAAATATGCAATGCGCAAGTATTTGCATAGATCACACTAACCCAAATGTTTTATATTTAGGAAGTGGTGATCCTAACTATTATACTAATTC
Organism: uncultured Akkermansia sp.; assembly: GCA_964487105.1. Lineage (GTDB taxonomy): Bacteria > Bacteroidota > Bacteroidia > B-17B0 > Aurantibacillaceae > Aurantibacillus. Next base: position 6,419 of record CAZAPH010000108.1, on the reverse strand, counting down.
TTATGGAATGTGGAAAACAACAAATGCAGGTACTACATGGAATACTATTAACACAGGCCTAAGTTCTAACTTAATTATTGAAACTTTAATGCACCCTGCTAATAATCAAATTTTAATAACAGCTACAAATAATGGTATTTATAAAACAACAAACGGAGGAACAAATTGGACACAAGTAAAATCTGGCGGGAATTTTAAAAGCATGGTAATTAAACCAAATAGTTTAGATACAGTATATGCAGTTACCGATTCTGAAATTTGGCGAAGTTTAAATTTTGGTTCAACTTGGACACAAATTACCGCAGGAGTAAGTATTCCTAGCGGAAATGGGCAAGGCATGCGTGTGGCTGTTAGTAAAGCTAGTCCTAATATAGTATATGTTTGTATGATTGCTAATGAAGGTAAAACATTAAAATCAACTGATTTTGGAACTACTTTTTTTACAGTTTATGACAATCCAGCACAAAGTTTAGTTGGATATGATGCTACTACATCTGGGCAAGGTGATTATAATTTTGGATTAAATGTTGACCCAAATAATGCGAATATTGTTTATGTTGTTGCACATTGTGTTTGGAAAAGTATTGATGGCGGAATAACATGGACAAAATTAACTGATTGGGCTGTAGATTGTCATACAGATATGCATGGAATACTTGTTCACCCAACTTACACAAATATGGTTTATAATGTAAATGATGGCGGAGTTTTTGTTAGTAGAGATGCTGGCGATAATTGGGAAGATAAAAGTAATGGCATTGGAGCTACAGAAAACTATCATGCAGCACAAAGCAATATCAATAGAAACCAAGTTAGTATTGGTACACAAGATAATGGTGAATTGTTTTCAAATAATACTAACTGGTTTACAAATAGAGGTGGCGATTGGACATCACGAATGATTTATGATTTCCATTCTTCAAATAAAGTATATTATATTGGTACTAACGAAAGAAGAGTTGTAACAGGATCTGGAGCTACATTTAATTTACCTTACTCAGCAAATAATAACAGTTTATTAGCGTTTAATAAAAAAATTCCAAACATTGGATTTAGTGCTTTACAAAAAATTTATATTACTACTAATTTATCTACTACAAGTCCTGTTTGGGTACAAATAGCTAATCCAACCGGAACAATAGCAGCTTTACATTCATCACATGCAGATTCTTCAATGCTATATGCAATAACAAAAAATAATTTATTGTATCGATGTGATAATGTGTTTGCCGGTAGTCCAACATTTACATCATATCCAACTCCAGCAAGCACTTCAGTAAAAGCAAATATTACAACAATTAAAACTAACAGTAATGTTGTAATTATATCATGCGGTACAGGTGTTTATAAATCTACAAACAAAGGCTCAAGTTTTATACCCTATTCTACTGGATTACCTGCAAGTTTAAACATTTTAAACATTTATCATGATGAATATAGCACAAATGAAGCCTTATATTTAGCTACTGCCTTTGGAGTTTATTACCGAACAAATGCAATGAGTAGTTGGATGGACATAAGTTATAATTTACCAAGTATTGCTACAATTGAAGATTTAATGATTTATAATAATGGTACAGCAGCATCTGTTTTAAGAGTTGCATATTATGGTAGAGGAGTTTGGGAGCTACCTTTAAACATAAGTATGCCACCATCAGTAAATTTTACGTCAAACAAACAAAGCATTTGTCCTGGTGAAAGTATTAATTTTTTCGATAATAGTTTTAGTGGGATAACATCTTATAATTGGAATTTTATAGGAGGCTCGCCAGCAACTTCAACTTTAACAAATCCAACAGTATCCTATACTTCATCTGGCAATTATCCTGTAAGTTTAACAGTAACAAACGCTAATGGAACATCTACTATAACACAAAACAATTACGTTACCGTTACAAGCCCTAATACTTTACCAATTATTGAAACATTTACAACTTCAAGTTTTCCACCCACAAATTGGAATTATTATGATGCAGGAAATAATTTTACTAATTGGGAGAAAAGTTCAACTGTTGGTGGATATGGCTTAAGTACAACATGTAGTTATTTTGATAATTATAACAATTGGACAGGAGATTTAAATGATGGTTTAATTACAGAAAATTATAATTTTAGTACTGCAAGTAATATTAAATTGTTTTTTGATGTTGCTTATGCCATGTACAGTTCAGTTGATTTTGACTCGTTAGCTGTTAAGGCAAGTACAAATTGTGGTGTTACATACACAACAGTTTATTTAAAAGGAAATTCTTCATTAGCAACTGCACCAAATACAACTAGTTTTTTTACTCCAAATAATTCAGAATGGAGAACAGATACAATTTATTTAAACTCATTTTCAGGTGTACCACAAATTCAATTTATGTTCGAAAACAGAGGTGGGTACGGAAATGTAATTTATATAGATAATATAAATGTAACTGCAAACCTTTTAACCACTAACGCTTTAAAACTAGTTTTTAAAAATAACTATAATGTTTTTCCAAATCCTGCAAACGATAAAGTAAACATCACTTTTAACGATTATGCTAAGTTTAAAGTTATTTATATACAATCAATAGATGGAAAAATTGTATATGAAGAAAAATTAAAAAGTAATATTAAAAATATTGTTATTAACTCAATAAACTTTAAAGAAGGAGTTTATTTTATTACTTTAATTGGAGATGAAAATTTAAAAGAAACAAAAAAATAAATAATTGAAAGATGATAAATTTTAATTTTTAGTTTCTAAATTCATATTTAACCATAAAACATCTTTTAGTAATTGAATGTTTTTACCAGTAGCGCTTGAAATAAAAATTGTTTCAGTTTTATTTTTTCCTTTTAATCTTTTTAAAATATCTTTACGAATCTCTTCTTCTAACTCATTATCTAATAAATCTGATTTTGTTACAGCAAGCACACGTTTTTTATCTAAAAGTTCAGGATTAAATTTTTTTAATTCTTTTAAAAGTATTTTATATTCATCAACAACATCGTTTGTATCGCAAGCAACCATAAATAACAGCATAGAGTTACGCTCAATGTGTTTTAAAAATCTTAGTCCAAGTCCTTTCCCTTCACTAGCACCCTCTATAATACCAGGAATATCAGCCATTATAAAACTTTTGTAATTACGGTATTTAACAATACCTAAATTTGGTACAAGTGTTGTAAAGGGGTAATTGGCAATTTCGGGTTTGGCTGCACTAACAACAGAAAGTAAGGTTGATTTACCAGCATTAGGAAATCCCACCAAACCAACATCTGCTAATACTTTTAGTTCTAATATTTTCCATTCAATTTTTCCGGCTTCGCCTGGTTGTGCAAATTTTGGTGTTTGTAATGTTGGGCTTTTAAAATTAGCGTTACCCAAGCCACCTCTTCCACCTGCTACAAATACAATTTCTTGTCCATCTTCAGTTATTTCAAATTCTATTTCTCCAGTTTCAGCATCTCGCGCAATTGTTCCTAATGGTACTTCTAAAATTTCGTCTTTACCTTGTTTACCACTACTATTAGCACTTCCGCCATTTTCGCCTTCGCTTGCTATAACATGTTTTCGATATTTTAAAAGAATTAAAGACAATATTTCCATATAGACTTTTTAAAAAATATGGCCTCCTCTACCTCCATTACCGCCATCTGGCCCACCCATTGCTGTAAATTTATCTCTATGAAAATGCATAGAGCCTGCGCCACCTTTTCCTGATCGGCAACAAATTTTTACATAATCAACAAAGTTAGTGTCCAATGTGCGTTTAGTTAATTATTTCTTTTTCTTAATTACTTTAGTAACTCGTTTTTTAACTGGCTTTTTTTTAGTTACTGCTTTTTTGGTTATTGATGCCTTTTTTATAGCTTTTTTAGGTATATGTTTTTTAACCAATTTTTTGGCTGATTTTGCAGGTTTTTTAGTTATTTTTTTAATAACAACTTTTTTATTACTTTTTTTAGCCAGTTTTTTTGTAATTTTTTTAACTGGTTTTTTTGCAACTTTTTTAACAGTTTTTTTGGCAGTTACTTTTTTTACAGTTTGTTTTTTCTTTACAACAGTTTTAGTTTTTTTAGTACTTAATTTTTTTACTGGCTTTTGTTGTTTACTAGTAGCTTTAGAAAGTTTTTTTACAACTTGTTTTTTTGGTTTTAAACTAGTTTTATTTTTAGTTTCAACCTTTTTAAAACTTTTATTATTTTTTACTTCTTCATGTTCTTCGGCTTCTGCACGTTTAATTGCATCAATTTCAAGTAATAATTCTGGTTCAATTTCATTTGCAACCTCAAAATCTTTTATTGTTAAATCTAAATGTTCAATATCGGATTCGAGATGTGTTAATTCCATTTCAGCTTTAATAAAAACTATTCTATCAGTAATATCATTAAAAATAGATGCAACAGAGCCAATACCATTAATACTATGAAATTTACCTTGCGCGTTATAATAATTTTTTAATGGTAAAGTTTTATTATTATATTCTTGTATTCTTGTTCTAATTATTGATTCATTTTGATCGTCAGCTCTACCACTATCTTTCCCTCTATTTAACAATCTTTTCACTAACTCTTCATTATCAACTTCAAGAGCAATCATTGCGCTAATTCCAGTACCTTTTTTTTGTAATAAATCATCTAAAGCTTCAGCTTGAACTGCAGTTCTTGGAAAACCATCAAAAATAAAGCCTTTAGCAAGTGGATTAGCATCTAACTTATTTTCAATCATGCCAATAACAATTTCATCACTCACTAATTGGCCACTATCCATAACCGATTTTGCTTGTTTACCCAGTTCGGTTCCATTAGCAATTTCGTTGCGTAATATATCGCCTGTACTTAAATGTACTAGGTTATATTTATTTATTAAATTTTCTGATTGTGTGCCTTTGCCTGCTCCTGGAGGACCAAACAAAACTAAATTCAACATTTTTTCCATATTATTAATTTAAGCTAAAACGTATATTTCTTTTAAATTTCTACCTAGTCCATCATAATCTAAACCATAACCTACAACAAAATCGTTTGGTATTTCAATACCTACATAATCAATTTTTCTTTCTTTTTTATAGGCTTCGGGTTTAAGTAATGCCGTAACAATTTTAATTTGTTTTACATTTTTATGTTGCAAAACTACTTCAAGTTTTTCAATGGTTGTTCCTGTATCAACAATATCTTCAACAACAACAACGGTTCTGTTACTTAAATCTTCACTTAATCCAATTAACTCAGTTACTGTTCCGCTACTTGTTGTACCATGATAACTAGCTAATTTAATAAAGGAAATATGACAAGGGATTGTAATTTCTTTTAGTAAATCTGCGGCAAACATAAATGAGCCATTTAAAACAATTAAAAAAACAGGAAATTCATCTTTTAAATCATTATTAATTTTGCCTGCAAGTTTTATTACAGCATCTGCAATAGTTGCTTTACTTAAATAAGGTTTAAATTGTTTATCCTTTAAGGTAACTAACTTGCTCATTTTAAGCAAATATAAGGCTTTTAATTAAACTAAATACAATTAAAATAAAAAAGCCGATTCAAAATTGAATCGGCTTTGGAAAATAAGCTAATTTTTTTATTTATTTAAAATTATACGTTTAACTATTTTTTCGTTTCCATTATTAATAGTTACAAAATAAACACCATTACTATAATTTTTTAAATCAAGGTTAAATACTTCGTTAGTTACGTTATTATGTTTACTTGATCCCATTAACTGACCCATAACATTATTAATTGTAACCTCTATATTTTGATTAGTAGCAAACGTTGTAATTAAACTTAACTCTCCATTACTTGGGTTAGGATAAAGCATAATTGCATTAGAAAAATCAGTAGTTTTTATTCCGCTTGGTGTGCTGCATTGCATAATAGGTAAAATAGCTAAATTATAATTAATTCCACCCCAAGCAGTTTTCATTTCATACCAATCTTGATTTACAGGGGCACCCGACCATTTTTCGTATCCTCTGCTAACCGAAGTACTAACACCTGCATTAAACACAACAGCTGTATCACCAGTACCTGTAGGTAAAACAAGAGATGCAAAGAAACCACCTGTAGAAGGTGCCGTAACTGGCGTACCAAAATTAAAACGATAAGGTTTAATTATTGCAGCAGAAAACGCTAAAGCCGGATTACCGCAGTAACTTACATTAGATTCAGACGTAGCTGCTAAAATTGAACTTAATGTTGTAGATGTAAAACCTATAGAAGAATTTGGAACAATACCAGATGGTGCTCCTGTAAATGTTGTTGAAGTTGAGTTATAAATACGCATTCCAACTGTTGAGGAAGCATTTCCGCCAGTTCCTCTAGTACCATTTTTAAAGAATAATACTATTACACCACTAATTTCAGGAGATGTAATGCCGCTATAATCAGCATTAGTATAATATTGCGCTTTTTCTAAATCGCCATAACAATTATTTCCTGCAATA
>CAZAPH010000107.1:4871-8231 GCA_964487105.1 uncultured Akkermansia sp. | reverse complement strand
ACGAAGAAGAAGCCAGAAAATTAAATAAAAAAATAGCCTCCAATAAATTTGATTTTAATGATTTTATTGCTCAACTCAATCAAATTAAAAAAATGGGTAATATAAAAGATTTAATGGGAATGATACCAGGTGTTGGAAAAGCAATTAAAGATGTTGATATTAACGATGATGCTTTTAAAGGCATTGAAGCCATTATTTTTAGTATGACTGCAGAAGAAAGAAGCAACCCAGATATTATAAATGGTAGTCGTAGGCAACGTTTAGCAAAAGGTAGCGGACAAGGCATACAAGAAGTTAATAAACTATTAAAACAGTTTGAAGACACAAGAAAAATGATGCGCATGATGAACGATAAAAATGCAATGGCTAAATTAATGCGCAATATGCCAAAAGGTATGATGGGTGGAGGAATGCCAAAAATGTAAATTTAGTTTAAGATTAATTTTTAACCGTTAAAAATCTTTTCTCAACCTCTTCCCAATTTACAATATTCCAAAAAGCATTAATGTAATCTTTACGTTTATTTTGGTATTTTAAGTAATAGGCATGTTCCCAAACATCTAAGGCTAATAAAGGTTTCATTACATGCTCAAATTGTGTATTATCACCTATTTTCATTAAGGGATTATCTTGGTTGGAAGACGTTACTATTTTTAATTTTCCATTTTGTATAACTAACCAACACCAACCACTGCCAAATACTTTAAGCGCAGCATCTGAAAATTGATTTTTAAATTCATCAATTGATTTAAATTCAGAATTTAAACTATCTAAGAGTTTACCTTTAGGTAAATTAATTTCGTTTTTAGGATTTGGTTTTAAAATAGACCAAAATAAAGTGTGGTTATAATGTCCGCCTAAATTATTTCTAATTGCTGCCATTGCGAAATTATCTATATGTGTACATTTAACTTCGTCGCTACTTAAAAAATCAATGTTTGTACTTTTAATTGCATTTAGTTTATCAACGTAACCTTGGTGATGTTTGGTATAATGAATCTCCATGGTTTTAGCATCAATAAATGGTTCTAATTCGTCAAATCTATAATTTAACTTAGGCATATTAAAAGCATTAGAGCTACTTAAATTATTTAATGTAGCTTCAATTTCATTAATTTTTTCTTTACCAAACAAATGAGTTGATACACTTAATAAACCAAGTAAACTTGATTTTTTAAAAAATTCTCTTCTATTCGTCATATTAAAATTGTATTAAAACTTGATTTTTTTCAACTGCGGTTCCTTTTACAGCAACAATTTTTTTAACAGTTCCATCTGCACTTGCTTTTAAACTATTTTCCATTTTCATTGCTTCTAAAATCACAAGGATATCTTCTTTTTTCACTTCTTTGGCTTCAGTTACCAAAATATTTAAAACCATGCCAGGCATAGGCGCTTTAATATCCGAAACCTTTTTAGCTGTTAAATTATCTAAGCCTAAATTTTTTAATAATTCGTCGTATTTATCTTTAATAGTTAAAGTAAAGCGTTGATTATTAATTTTTAAAACAAGAGTTTTATCTTCATTATTAAATTTTATAACCTCAATAGTATAAGACAAATTATTATATAAAAAATGGTATTGACTCTCATTAATTTTAATAAAATTACCCGAAACATTTTTATCATTTAATACACCTTCAAAAAAAATTTCAGTAATTTTTAATTCTGTTTTTGTTGTAACTCCAAGTTGATCAGTAATTGTTAAGCTCATAATATTATTCGTTTATAAATCCAATAAGTGTTAACACATCTTCACAGTTAACATTTTCCCATTTTTTGGTATCAAAATTCCAAACCCCCATTCCTTGTTGGTAACTATCTGTACCAATTATAATTTCTTTTACTAAAGCTGCAATATTATTATTGGTAACAAAATTTTTTGGTTGAAAATGATATTTACCACAATCTGTATTATTGTATTTTACAACTCTACCACTGTTAGAGGCTTTAGTTTCGTAACAAAATCCATTTTCTTCTTTACTAAATTGTAAATCAGTTATTTTATTATTTTTAATATCAATTAAAATTTGTTTTTGCCCAATAAAAAAAATACCTTCTGAATTGGTAAGTTTAATAAATTTAGCTAATTGTTTTTCGGGTGTAACAATTACTTTACCCAAAACAGTTTCACTTTTTGATTCTACATTAAATTTACGGAAAGAAATTTCAGTGTTTTCCTTATTAAAATAGGCATAAACAAAATTGTTATTATCTAACCACCAAAGTAAGGGATCTGGTTTTGAATTGTCTATTGTTTGCCCATAACCAGCATCAGCAACTAATTGAACTTTAGGTTTACTAGGTGGATATAAAAATAATTTATAAGGAGGGTTAGTTTTGTCAAACTCAACATCTTGACCTGATTTTGCTTTAAAAGTAAGATTTTTAACTTCGCTATACGTATTGGTTTTAAAATTATAAACCGAATAAAATTTACCTTTAAAAGCATCATTTGTATAGTATATTGCGCTATCAATCCCCATTCTTACTAAATTAGCTTTACCATCAAACATAATTTTTTTATCTTTTAAATCAATTATATTTCCTATTCCAGTAATTAAATATCTATTCTTATAAATTTGATTAATACCTAAATCAATTCGTAAATAATCTTTTCCATCTTTTTTACCTGTAATAGTAATTAATTCATCTTTACCAGTAAAATGACCATTTAAAAAGTGATAACTAACTAGTTTTTGTTTAAACTCACCTTTACTTGCAACATCAACATGAGCAACTATTAAACTTTGTTTAACCTCTTGAGCTTTTAAATAAAAGGCACAAAATAAAATTAATGTAAATATGAATTTTTTAGTCATTAAATAGATTTAAAAAAGTCAAATAAAAATCTAACACCCCAGCCGGTGCCACCTTTTCCTCTATAACTATCTTTTGTGCTTAAAAAAGCCGGTCCGGCAATATCTAAATGGTAATAAGGGTAGTTAGTAAATTTTTGTAAAAACTTTCCTGCAGTTATACTGCCAGCGTAAGGGCCACCAATATTTTTTTGATCAGCAATATCGCTTTTTAGTAAATCATTATAATCGTCCCAAAAAGGAAATTCAGCAATTCTTTCGTTTACAGCAAAACCAGATTGGTGTAATTTATTTTTTAAATTATCATTAACTGTACCCATACCTACCATGGCGAAAGAACCAATTGCTGCAATTGCTGCGCCAGTTAATGTTGCCATATCAATTACTAATTCGGGATTATATTTTTTTGCAAAATGTAGAGCATCTGCTAATATCATTCTGCCTTCAGCATCAGAGTTTAGCATTTCAACAGTGCTACAGTCAATAATCGTAATAATATCAACAGGAGCAAATGAGTTAACGACTTGGCGATTATCTGTTG
>CAZAPH010000107.1:0-4861 GCA_964487105.1 uncultured Akkermansia sp. | reverse complement strand
GCGGGAACAAGTGCGACAACATGAATATTTAATTTTACTTTTGCAATTGCATACATTGCACAACTAACAGCAGCTGCACCAGCCATATCGCACTTCATACTATCCATACTGCCTGCGGTTGGTTTTAAGCTTAAACCACCGGTATCGTAAACTACACCTTTACCAACAAGCACAAACGGTTTTTTATTTTTTGCTTTAACAGGTTTATACTCCATTACAGTAAACGTAGGTTCATCAACACTACCCGCATTTACAGCTAATAAACCACCCATTTTTAATTGTTTAATTTTTGCTTTATTGTAAACATCAACTTTAAAGCCTGCCTCTTTACCCATTTGTTTAAACGCGTTAGATAAATCAATTGCGTTTAATTTATTTACAGGTTCATTTACTAAATTTCGAGCTTTACTATTAGCCTGACAAACAATATTTAATTGGTTTATTTGGGTTTGGTTTAAATTAGTATTTGCAATAACTATAGATTTTAAAGTGTTAGCCGTTTTACTAGAGTTAGATTTATGGGATATAAATTGATAATTGGCTAAACACAAACCCTCAGCAGCACTTAAACTTAAGTTAGAGAGTTTAGTTTGATTATAAATATAAACTTCGGAACACTTGCTTGAGTTTAAGGCATCGCAGAATGTTGCGGCATGTTTTCTTACTTTTTCATTTAATTCGTTTTGATTAAGTTTTAAATCAACAATAAAAATTGTAACAAGTTTACCAACGTAATTATATTGAAGCGTTTTAACATCCTCTTTTTTTAATTGTTGATGAATATAATTTTCAACTTTTTCAGGTAAACCAAATTCGTTTTTAAATTTTTCGGTTATAACTAAAACGTTTGATTGATTAGATATATTATTTTTTAAGAAAACAGTAGCCATTTTAATTCAATTTTAGGATTTGAAGTTAAGTTATTTATTATTTAAAAGCAAAATTTTTAACCAAATTTAGGTAGAGGTTTTTAACCCTCAAGCCATTTAATTACTTTTTGGCAATTGGGTTGTTTCCAAGGGAATACATAATCGTGCAATGTACCATCACTGTTAATTAAATATTTTTGAAAATTCCATATCACTTTAGAGTTTTTAACTTTATTTAAAGTTTTAGAAGTTAGCCATTTATACACATCGTGTGTATTTTGTTTTATTGTTATTTTTTCCATTAAAATAAAATCTACACCATAATTTAAGTTACAAAAAGCTAATATTTCTTCGTTAGAACTTTGTTCTTGAAAATTAAAATCGTTACAAGGAAAAACAAGAATAACCAATTTTGTTTTATATTTTATTTGTAGTTTTTGTATTTGATTATATTGTTTTGTAAACCCACATTTACTAGCTGAATTTATTATAATAACTTTTTTGTTTTTTAAATTAATAAAATTAAACGCCTCACCATTAGTTTTGTTTGCATTTAAATTATAAAAATTAGAAGTTATCATTAATAATTTACAAGATAATGTTTTATTTTTACTTAAAACGAAAAGTAAACTATAAATCAAAAACAAAATAATTATTTAATTAAACCACAATTACTTTTTTATGTAATTATATTTACTTTTTGTTGTCAATCTTTTTTTTGTCAAACCATAATTTGGCAAGAAAACAACCCGTTAAAATGGAGTGATTTTAAAGGCAAGCCAGAAAAAAGATTTGCTGTTGCATCAACTGCTTATGTAATTGATATGGTTACTTTTGAGTTTAGTAAAAATCAATTTAAGGTTAATACAAGTGCAGTTTTTTACTGTAAAGATTCGTGGAAAAATAAAAAATGGATAAGTAATGCCATTTTAAAACATGAACAATTACATTTTGATATTGCTGAATTATTTTCAAGAAAAATGAGAGAAAAAGTTACTCAAGTAGTAGTTAAAAATTACGATGATTTAAAACAACAAACAGATACAATTTATTATCAATTAGAAAAAGAAATGGATGTATATCAAAACCAATACGATGACGAAACAGAAAACAGTATGAATAAAAATATGCAACTAAAATGGGAAAATAAAGTAAAAAACGAATTAGAAAAACTTTCTGATTTTAAAAATAGAACTATTATCATTCAATCAAAATAAACTTTGGCTCTATTAAACATTTATTAATAGTCCATTTTTTTTTGTATTTTATTTTATTCCCTTCACAATCAACAAATTCTCCTAATTGATTACTTAATAAAACATAAGAACCATTATTATTTACAAGATTAATTACTATGTTTTGCAATTCACTTAAGGTTAAATTATTGTGTTTTTTATACAATTTAAAGGCAATTTCATTATTGTTTAAATCCATAATAGTACTAATACTATCAGGCAGTTCACCGTTTTCTGTTTTACCTTTTAAAAATTGTTTATAGTTTCCTTTTTCGTGAGCAATACCCAGCTTTCTAAGTTTTTTAATTTTAATTTTTTGTGCATATGCAGTCATATAAAAAATATGTCTAAATGCATCTAATTTACCTCCGCTTTCAAAACTATCTAATAATACTTTTAAATTAGGATTATAATAAAATTTATCGCACTTTTTAGTTATCTTCTTAACTTCAATTGCAGAAATTGGATGAAACACAGCCCATTTAAAATCTGGTAATAAAATAGCTTTAAATTTTGTTTGAAAACAAAAAATAAAAACTAAAATAATTAAAATCCATTTTTTTAAAATCATCTAAAAAAAACGCTAATTAACACCCAAATGTTTATATAATGAGCGAAATTACCAAAAAGAGCAACTAAATACAATTAATTTAGCAACGTGGAAGGCAAGTTATCTATATTAAACAATCTACTTACTAAAAAACAACATGGATTAGTTGTTAGCATTAATGATTTACGAGATAAAGAGTTTAGTGGTTTAAAATTAAGTTCTGAAGAAAAATACGCTTTATCTAATTACGATAAGTACCGTTTAAGTATTCTAAATTCACAAACCGACGAAGAAAAATTCCATTACCACTACCGCCAATTACAAGTTATTGCCAATTTAAATGATTGGAAAGAATTTTTAAGCGACGATTTTAGTTAATAAACTAATCAATTCAACTTTTATTTAATTTTATTCAGTACCTTTGTTTTTTACAATTTAGCAATTTTTGCATACATTGGTAAACTTAAAATAACAAAAATGAAAGTAAAAACATTAGGTCAGTTCATTATAGAAAAACAATCAGATTTTCCATACGCTAAAGGCGAACTTTCTCGCTTACTTAGGGATATTGGTATTGCTGCAAAAATTGTAAATAGAGAAGTTAGTAAAGCCGGCTTAGTAGAAATATTAGGCGAAACTGGCGAAACTAATATACAAGGTGAAAAAGTAAAAAAACTAGATGTGTTTGCAAACGAACAGTTTATTGCTGCATTTAAAGCAGGTGGTGAAGTTTGTGCAATTGCAAGTGAAGAAAATGATGATATTATTCCAATTGATACTGAAATAAGTAAAAATGCAAAATACGTAATTGCAATGGACCCTTTAGATGGAAGCAGTAACATTGATGTAAACGTTTCTGTTGGTACAATTTTTTCGATTTACAGAAGAACAAGTTTAAGTGGCCCTGGAACTTTAGCTGATTTTATGCAACGCGGAACAGAACAAGTTGCCGCTGGATACATAATTTACGGAAGCAGTTGTATGCTAGTTTATACAACTGGCAAAGGTGTTTATGGTTTTACTTTAGACCCGAGCATTGGTGAGTTTTGTCTTTCGCACCCAAATATGCGTACTCCACAAAATGGAAATGTTTACTCTATAAACGAAGGTAATTACTTGCATTTTCCTGATGGTGTAAAAAAATTTATTAAATATTGCCAAGAAGAAGATAAAGTTACAAATCGTCCTTTTTCTAGCAGATACATAGGTAGTGGTGTTGCTGATATACATCGCAATTTAATTACTGGTGGTGTTTATATTTATCCTACAACTACAAAATCACCTAAAGGAAAATTACGATTATTATATGAATGTAACCCTTTAGCGTTTATTTTAGAACAAGCTGGTGGTAAAGCTAGCGATGGCAATAAACGCATAATGGAAATTGATATAAAAGAATTACACCAACGTACACCTTTATTTGTTGGTAGTTCTGAAATGGTTGATAAAGCCCTTGAATTTATGGCTAAATATAAAACAGAAGATGTTAGTCATTAATGATGATTAAATTATTATAGGTTAACAATCACTCTATTGACGACACACTAAACAGAAACGTATTGACACGACCAAGAGTAAAAATTTGTTGCATAAGTAGTATTGACGAAGCAAAAATGGCTATCGGACATGGTGCTTCTGCGTTGGGTTTGGTTGGACATATGCCGAGTGGACCAGGTGTAATTGGAGATAAACTCATTTACCAAATTTCTAAAACAGTGCCACCGCCTATTTCAACTTTTTTATTGACAAGTGAAACAAAACCGCAAGACATTATTACACATTACAAACGAGTTTATACCACTACAATTCAAATTGTGGACGAGTTAGAAAAACGAGAATATGAGTTACTTCGCAAAGAGTTGCCAAATGTGAAATTGGTGCAAGTAATTCACGTTATTGACCACAATTCAATAAATGAAGCAATTGAAATTTCAAACTATGTTGACGCCATCTTATTAGACAGTGGAAATCCAAACTTATCTGTTAAAGAATTAGGTGGAACAGGGAGAACACACAATTGGGAGTTAAGTAGAGAAATAAGAAAATCTATTTCAGTTCCGTTGTTTCTTGCTGGTGAGCTAAACAAAGACAACGTAAGACAAGCCATTGAAACAGTTCAACCGTTTGGACTTGACCTTTGCAGTAGTGTGCGAACTAACGGAAAACTTGACTCACAAAAACTGAAAGAATTTTTCAAAGAAATCAAC
>CAZAPH010000106.1:0-8606 GCA_964487105.1 uncultured Akkermansia sp. | reverse complement strand
GTCAAATACTTCTTCAAACATTGGATAGTATAATTGTGCAACACCCATCATTCTACTTACACCTTCACGTTTTCTGTAGGCATATAAATTAATAAAACCTTTTACATGTTCATTATAAACTAAATCAAATGGCGATAAAGCGTCAATTTTTGCTAAACGTGCTTGGTAAGTATAGTCGTCAAATTTAGGAATACTATCAGGTGCATATTTAAATTTATTATTTTTTTGAAAAGCAGGTTTATTAAATGCAAAATCAAACATTTTTTTTGTTTGAAGACTATCTAACATAGCCGCAATAGGATCATCAACCACAACATTTTGCCCTTTTGTGTTTATTGCAAATACAACTAAGATTAACCAAAAAATATAATTTAGTTTATTTATCATTCTTTTTCTTATTTTAATAATGTTTTATTTTTTAATAGGTTACAAGATAATAAAATATTGTTTTTCACAAAACCCGTTTATACTTTTTAACATAAAATCACATAAAAAGGTTGCAATAATATTTTAATAAAATAAGGGTTATAATTGTTAACTTTACAATTGTGAAAAATGTAAAAGAAGTAGAGGTATCTTTAGCTTATTTTGAGCGACACCCAGTTTTTATAATAGCTAATATTTTATTATCTATAGGTTTGTTTTTACTTATTAAAATTAATGTATTTAAAGAAGATGTAATGGAAGTTAATCCGTTTTCATTTTTTTTATTTGTACCATTTTTGTTTGTAGGTTTTCAAACCCTTTGGATAATTTTAAATCCTTTTGCAATTATGTATAAAGATAAAATTGAATTTAAAAACCATTTACTTTCAAATAAAGTATTTCATTTGGTTGATATTAAAGATGTATCTTTTGCTAAAAACGGAAGTTTAAAAATAATTTATCACGATGAAGATATTGAAACCGTTAGTTTATTAGGAATTAAGAGCACACACCGAAACAAGCTTGTTAATGAAATTAAAAACCAAATTAAATTAATTAATGTGTAATTTTCTTTATAAATATTTTTTTAATTTTAGTAACTATTAAATAATCTAAATGAACGATTCTCATAAAATAATAATAGGTATTTCTCAAGGAGATATTAATGGGGTAGGATTAGAAGTAATATTAAAAACACTTTCAGACCATTCAATTACTGAAATTTGCACTCCTGTTATATTTTCATCTCAAAAAACAATTGCATTTTATAAAAAATTACTTGGTTTAGATGATTTAAATTTTCATTTACTTAAAGATTTAAATCAAATTAATCATAAAAAAGTAAATTTATATAATTGTTATGAAGAAGAAGTTGTTATTGAACCTGGTCTCCAAACAGAAACTGGAGGTAAATATGCTTATATTTCATTAAACGAAACAGTAAATGCTTTATTGCAAAATAAATTAGATGTTATTGTTACTGCACCAATAAACAAAAAAAATATTCAACGAGATGATTTTAATTTTATTGGACATACTGAATTTTTAGGAAATAAATTTAATGGTAAGCCATTAATGTTGTTATGTTCTGAAAATGGCTTACGTGTAGCATTAGTTACCGAGCATTTACCAATTAAAGATGTAGCAATAAAACTAAATAATGAATTAATTCAGTTAAAAATTAAACAACTTAGCCAATCGCTATTAACTGATTTTGGAATTAGAAAACCAAAAATAGCTGTACTAGGACTTAATCCTCATGCGGGAGATAATGGAGCAATTGGTTCTGAAGATAAAATTATTTCTGATGCAATTAAAATCTTAGATATAAATGCTTTAGTTTATGGTCCTTACCCTGCTGATGGTTTTTTTGGTAATTCGTTATATCATCAATTTGATGCAGTTTTAGCTATGTATCATGATCAAGGTTTAATTCCTTTTAAAACTATTGCATTTAATTCAGGTGTAAATTATACTGCAGGTTTAAAAATTATAAGAACAAGTCCTGATCATGGCACGGCATATGATATTGCAGGAAAAGGTATTGCAAATGAACAATCTTTTAAAAATGCCATTTATATGGCAATTGATGTGTTTAAAGCTCGAAAATTAAATAATGAGATAAACACAAACCCTTTACCGTTTACAAATATTAAAAAAGAAAGATAATGGAGTACAGAAGGCTTGGAAAATCAGGCTTACAACTAAGTGTGTTAAGTTTTGGTAGTTGGATAACTTTTGGAAAACAAATTGAAGATAAAACGGCTGATGTTTTACTAAGTATGGCCTACGATGCCGGTATTAATTTTTTTGATAATGCAGAAATATATGCTCGTGGCAAATCAGAAATTGTTATGGGTAAAATATTAAAAACAAAAAATTGGGCTCGATCATCTTATTGTTTAAGTAGTAAAGTGTTTTTTGGTTTTGAAGAAGGAAAACCCAATCAAATTGGACTTTCACGAAAACATATTTTTGAAGGCTGTAATGCGGCTTTAAAAAGATTACAGGTTGATTACATTGATTTATTTTTTTGCCACAGGCCAGATAAAAATACACCCATTGAAGAAACCGTTTGGGCAATGAATAATTTAATACAACAAGGCAAAATATTATATTGGGGAACTAGCGAATGGAGTGCCGATGAAATAATGCAAGCCTATTTTTTTGCCGAAAAAAATCATCTAATAGGGCCTACAATGGAACAGCCTCAATACAATATGTTTGAACGAACTAAATTAGAAAAAGAATATTTACTTCTGTTTAAAGATTTTGGTTTAGGAACAACAATTTGGAGTCCCTTGGCTAGTGGTTTATTAAGCGGAAAATATAATAATTCAACACCTACTAATAACCGATTACATATTGACGGTATGGAATGGTTAAAAGAAAAAACACTAGGCGATGAAACGCGATTTCCTAAAATTAATGAATTATCAAAACTTGCAACTGAGTTAAATACAAGTTTACCTAAATTAGCAATTGCATGGTGTATTAAAAATAAAAACGTAAGCTCTGTAATTTTAGGAGCTAGTAAACCTGAACAGTTAAAAGAAAATTTAGAATCAATTGAAGTTCTTAATTTATTAAATGAAGGGGTTTATGAAAAAATAAATTTAATTTTAAATAACCAGCCTACACAACCACAATACTAATGAATAAATTTTATAAAAATATTCCTAATGCAATTACTTGTTGTAATTTATTATGTGGCTGTTTGGCAATTATTAAAATTTATGAGGGTGATTTAAATTGGGCAGCTTACTTAGTTGGTTTTGCTTTAGTTTTTGATTTTTTTGATGGTTTTGTCGCAAGGCTTTTAAAAGTAACTTCACCTATAGGTAAAGATTTGGATAGTTTAGCAGATTGTGTAACTTTTGGTGTAGTTCCTGGTTTAATTATGTATAAACTAATTAATGCTCTAAATATTCATTTAGATTTATCTGCATTATTTTCAACGCTAACAAACACTCAACTAAATGCAACTACTAATTTAAGTTATGTGGCTTTAATTATTCCTGTGTTTTCAGCCATTCGATTAGCTAAATTTAATAACGATAGTAGGCAAACAGATTCATTTATTGGTTTACCAACTCCTGCAAATGCTATTTTTTTTGCCTCTATTCCTTTAATTATAGGAAGTGATATTTCTAGCTTTCAAAAATTTGCAAGTGAGTATTTAGGTGTTAATGGTATAAATGGTTTTATTGTAGCAGAAAGTTATGCCTCAATTGCAAGAATTGTTTTAGCTTCTTTATGTGTAATATTTAGTTTGTTATTAATTATAGAACTACCTTTAATTGCATTAAAATTTAAAAATTTTAGTTTAAAAGATAATTTGTTTAGGTACCTTTTAATTTTATCAAGTATAATTTTATTTATTCTATTTAAATTTATTGCAATACCTATAATTATTTTAATTTACATTTTTCTTTCTATTGTAAATAATTTTACAAATAAAACAAATAAGAATTAAACAGGTTAAGATGTAGGTTAAAAGATAATTTTAACCACCTGCTTTTTTTGCTTTAAAATTATCTTTAAGTAATAAATCTAAAATTTTATCTCTATGATCTCCTTGTATTAAAATACTATTGTTTTTAATACTTCCACCAACACCACATTTTTGTTTAAGTTTTTTCCCTAAGGTTTCAATAGCTTCTATCTTACCAATAAAACCATCTATTCTGGTTAATAATTTTCCTCCTCCCAATCTATCTAAATATATTTTTAATTGTTGCAGGTGGTTAGGTAATGTTTCAGGTTCATTAACGTCTTCATTTTCGTAGTTATAGTTAGGATTTGTACTATAAACAACATTAATTCTTTTGTTATCTTTTTTACTCATCTTTTAAATTTTAAAAGTATTAAAAATAAAATAATCGCAAGTAAAATCAATCCACCATAAAACCAATAAATACCTGTTTTAGAATTTGAAGGTTGTTGGTTTAAATCTTTAACCGTAATATAATCATTAAACGTATTATCTATTTTTGCATCAGTATTTGCAGAAATAATACTATCGTTTAATTGGTTGTAATTTAAAAGTGTTTGATAAGCGTTTTGATACTCTTTAATATTATAAAGATATTGGTGTTTAATTTGTAAATAATTAAGTTTTGCACCAACATAATTGTAGTTATTAATAATTGAATCGCAAATTAGTAAGTATTTTTCTGTTTGTTTAAATTCTTTCAAAAACAAATAACTTAATGCAATATTCAAATAACTGTCTGCTTTTTCAATTTCATTATCACTTAAATCTTTAGCTTTTATAGCATCAAAACTAAGACCAATAGATTCATCAAACTTTCCCAAATTCATTTTAATAACGGCAATGTTATTTAAAAGAATGCCTTGTAAATGATAATCATTAGTTTTTTTTGCCGAAACTAGTGTTTTATTAAAATATTCTAGAGCTACATCATCTTTTCGTTGAGTTGCAGCAAGCGAACCTAAATTAATTAGGCAATTATTTATTTGTGTAATATCTTTTAACTCATTATTAATTTGCAAGGCTTGTAAATAATATTTTTCTGCCAAAGTATAATTTTTTAAATCAGAATAGGCGTTTCCTAAGTTAGCTGAGCTTAAACCTATTCCTTTTTTATCATTAATTATCCTTCTTAAATTTAACGCGTTTAAATGATAGGTAATGGCTTTTTTATAATCTCCCGCTCTGTAAAATAAAATCCCCAATAAATTGTTAACTTTTGCGGTATAATATGGTAAACTTAATTGTTGTGCAATTTTTTCTGCAGTTTTAGCACAATCATAGCTGTATTGTGGGTTTACTGTCCTTTTTTCAAAACCTTGTTTATATAATAAATTTATTTTATCAGTATCATGTTTAAATTGGTTAACCTCCAATAATAACGAATCAAAACTTTGGGATTTAATTTTTGATAAAAATATAATAAGTAATACAAAAGTTTTGCCTCTCATTTTATTGCAAATATATACATTTATTAAAATTTATTTTTAAAATGATACATTATTTATTATATCAAAAAAATCCTTCTTCACATTATGTTTATATTGATTTAAACATAAATAATATAACTTCAGACAAGTTAGTGTTAGTATTACCCTCGTGGCGACCGGGAAGATATGAATTAGGAAATTTTAGTAAAAATATTAAACGGGTTGATGTGTTTAATGATAAAAATGAACCAATATCTTTCTTAAAAACAAATAAAGATACTTGGGAAATAAATACAAAAGGAATAACTAAAATAAAAGTTACATACAGTTACTTTTGTAATGAGTTAAATGCAGGCGCTTGTTTTGCTGATGTAAATCAAATATATATAAACCCTGTACATTGTTGTATGCGAGTTGTTGGTTTTGAAAACATGTTGCATAAAATAGAATTATATATTACTAAATCAATGTAAATTGTTTCATCTCTTCCAATTAATGGAAATGAACTTTCAGCAAATAATTTTGATGAATTGGTTGATTCGCCTTTTGTTGCTTCAGAACAGATTCAAACAGATTGTTATAAAACAAACAATTGTACATTTTATTTGCACTTTATAGGTATTTGTAAGCCTAATTGGGAATTGTATAAAAAAGATTTTAAAGCTTTTACTGAAACTACCATTAATTTTTGGGGAGATTGCCCAGTTAATGAATACCATTTTATTTTTCAAGTATTAAATCATAAATTTTACCATGGTGTAGAGCACCAAAAAAATACGGTAATTGCTATTGGGCCAGGTTACGCTATAAATTCAGGCGAAACTTATGAAGATGTTTTAGGCGTAAGTTGCCATGAATTATTCCATACATGGAATATTAAATTTATTAGACCAAAAGAAATGTTACCTTATAACTATTATGTTGAAAATTATGCACGAACAGGTTATGTTTATGAAGGCTTTACAACATATTATGGTGATAAACTATTATTAAGCTCGGGTGTTTTTAATAATGATGATTACTTTAAAACGCTTGAAGAACGATTACAAAAACACTTTCATAATTTCGGACGATATAATTTAAGTGTAGCTAACAGTAGTTTAGAAACATGGTTAGATGGCTATGTACCCGGTGTTCCTTATAGAAAAACAAGTATTTACGACGAAGGGAATTTAATTGCTTTTATGTTAGATGCTAAAATAATGCAATTAACCAACAATTCTAAATCTCTACGAGATGTATGCGTTTTGTTATACGAAAGGTTTGGTAAAAAAAATAAAGGCTATACAGAACAAGATATTTTAACTTTGGTAAATGAAGTTAGTGGAAGTAATTTTGAAGAGTTTTTTTCTTATTTTATCTATGGTGCAAATGATTTTGAAAATGGTTTAAAAACTGCATTTGATTATTTAGGAATTAATTTTGATAAAAAACAAAATTCAAATGTATGCGAAAATATTTTTGGTTTTAAAGCAATTGATACTAACCATTTTTATAAACTAACTTTAGTTGCCCCTTATAGTCCGGCTTGGAAAGCAGGTTTATTTGCCGGAGATGAAATAATTAGTATTAATAACATTATTATTAAAAATAATTTAAATCAATGGTTAAACTATTTTATTGATGATGAACAAATTAATTTAGTTGTAAATAGTGCAGATAATGTTAAAAACATTACGCTTTCAAAAGATAAAAAAGGTTTAACTTATTTTTCTAATTATAAACTTTCGTTAAATACAGAATCAAATAATTATAAAATTTGGAAAACTAATATAATGTAAGTTTAAAAACTAAACGTATGATAAACACTGAGAAAAAATTAATACAAGCAGTAGCATTAAATCTTAATTTAAATTTTAATGATGTAAATGCAACAATACAATTATTAGATGAAGGCGCCACTGTACCTTTTATTTCAAGATACAGAAAAGAAGTAACAGGAAATTTAGATGAAGTAGCAATTAGTAATATTAAAAATGAAATTGAACGTGTAAAGCAATTAGAACAGCGCAGAGAAAGTATTTTAAAATCTATTGAAGGACAAAATAAACTAACACCCGAATTAGCAAATCTAATTTATAATGCCGACACCTTAAGTAAATTAGAAGATTTATATTTACCTTATAAACCAAAGCGTAGAACAAAAGCAACAATTGCAAAAGAAAAAGGATTAACAGATTTAGCTGAATTTATTTATAGTCAAACTAGTAATTTGATTTTTGAAGAAGCAGAAAAATTTATAAATATAGAAAAAGAAGTCACATCTATAAGTGAAGCATTACAAGGCGCAAGAGATATTATAGCTGAAATGATTTCGGAAGACGCATTAATAAGAGAAATAATTCGCGAAAAATATAAATCTTCTTCAATTATTAAAAGTAAATTAATTAAAGGGAAAGAAGAGGTTGGTGAAAAATTTGAAGATTATTTTGAGTGGGAAGAAAAATTAAACTCTTGCCCAAGCCATAGAATGTTAGCAATGCGTAGAGGCGAAAAAGAAGATGTTTTGATTTTAGATATTGTTATTGATGAAGAAGATGCACTTTATTCAATCGAAAAAAAAGTTATAAAAATAAAAGGCGAATGTGCAACACAAATTAAAGAAGCTATTGCTGACGGTTACAAACGCTTACTGCAACCAAGCATCGAAGCTGAAATGAGATTATTTACAAAACAGTTGGCCGACGAAAAAGCAATTACTGTTTTTGCTGATAATTTAAGAGAGCTTTTATTGGCTTCTCCATTAGGGCAAAAATCTATTTTAGCGTTAGACCCTGGTTTTAGAACAGGTTGTAAAGTTGTGGCATTAAATAAAGAAGGTAAATTGTTAGAAGAAGCTGTTATTTACCCTCATGAACCACAACGAAAAATTATTGAAGCAGAAATGATTGTTTTGGCTTTTTTACAAAAACATAATTTAGAGGCTATAGCAATTGGCAACGGAACAGCAAGTAGAGAAACAGAACAATTTATCCGCAAAATAGATGTATTACCTAAATCTATTCCGGTAATTGTTGTTAGTGAAGCTGGTGCATCAGTTTATTCTGCAAGTGATGTTGCTCGTGAAGAGTTTCCTGATAAAGATGTAACTGTGCGTGGAGCTGTTAGTATTGGTAGAAGATTAGCCGACCCATTGGCTGAATTAGTTAAAATAGATCCAAAATCTAATGGGGTAGGGCAGTATCAACATGAAGAGGATCAAAATTTAATAAAAAATAAATTGGAAAAAGATGTGAGCTGTTGTGATAATGACGTTG
>CAZAPH010000105.1:2515-8944 GCA_964487105.1 uncultured Akkermansia sp. | reverse complement strand
GCATTGTACAGATATTACTTTAGTTTGTAGAGATCCTTCATTTGAACCTGTAATACGTTTTTCGTTAAACCATAGTAATGCAATAAGCGCGGTATCTAACAGTTTAAAAAAAGACACTTTAAATACATTTAAAATTGATAATAAAATTACAGTAATTCCCAATTTTATTAATTTAAAAGAGTTTGCTGTCCCTAATTGCCATTGCAATAAACGTAAATATGCACCAAATGGCGAAAAAATATTGGTACATGTAAGTAATTTTAGAAAAGTAAAAAGGGTAGAAGATGTATTAAAGGTTTTTGATAAGATTAGAAAAAAAACACCAACAAAATTAATATTAGTTGGAGATGGCCCTGAAAGACCAGCAATTGAAGCGCTTTGCAGACAGTTAAACACATGTAATGATATTATAAATTTGGGAAAATTAAACGACCCAAAAGATATTTTATGTATTTCGGATTTGTTTATTTTACCATCTGAAACAGAAAGTTTTGGTTTAAGTGCTTTAGAAGCAATGGCAATGAAAGTGCCTGTTATAAGCACAAACACAGGCGGATTACCAGAAGTTAACATTAATGGCTAAACAGGTTATCTAAGTAAAGTAGGCGATATTGACGATATGGCCGAAAAAGCTTTAACGTTATTAACTAACGAAAATAAATTAGCGGAATTTAAAATAAACGCTTTTAATCATGCCAAAAAATTTGATATTGATGTTATACTTCCTAAATACGAAAAATTGTATAAACAATTATTAGATTAACTAAAAATCAAATTTGTAACCAACACCTTTTACGGTTTTAAAATAATCGTCGCCAATTTTTTCACGTAATTTTCTAATGTGTACATCTATTGTTCTATCACCAACTATTACTTCATCACCCCATACATGCTCTAAAATAAACTCTCTTGTAAAAACTTTACCAGGTTTACTACTTAATAAAGCAAATAACTTAAATTCTTTTTTTGGTAAACTAATCTCAGAATTTCCTACAGTAACCGTATGTTTTTCTAAATCAATTTTTATATCACAAAATACAGTACAATTAGTTTCTTTTCCATCAATTTTTAATCTTCGGAGTAAAGCTTTAATTCGACTTATAAAAACTCTAGGTTTAATTGGTTTTGTGATGTAATCATCTGCCCCAACATCAAAACCTGCAATTTGAGTATAGTCTTCGCTTCTGGCGGTTAAAAAAGTTATTAAAACATTATTTAAACCTTTAATTTCACGTAATTCTCTACAAGTTTCAATACCATCTATATTTGGCATCATTACATCTAAAACTATTAGGTGTGGTAATTCTTTTTTTGCAAGCTCAATAGCATCTTTACCGTTATTACAAGATAATACGGTAAAGCCTTCTTTTTTTAAATTATAACTTAAAAACTCAATAATATCAGGCTCATCATCAACTAAAAGTATCTTTATTACATTACTGTTTTGCATAATTAACTTTAGCAAAGGTAAATTAGCTTTTAAAAATAGAAGTTAAGCTAATATTATCTTAATATAAGTGGTATATTAAATAAATTAAAGTATTAGCATAGCATCGCCATAACTATAAAAGCGATATTTTTCTTTAATAGCTTCTTTATAAGCTTTCATTACTAAATCATAGCCGCCAAATGCACATACCATCATTAACAAAGTACTTTCAGGCATGTGAAAGTTAGTAACCATGCAATTGGCCACACTAAAATCATACGGTGGAAAAATAAATTTGTTTGTCCAACCAACATAAGGATTTAAATGGCCAGTAGTGCTTACACTAGATTCAATGCCTCGCATTACGGTAGTTCCAACGGCACAAACTTTTTTCTTTTTATCTTTTGCGTTATTTATTATTTTACATGTATCTGCCGAAATTAAAACTTCTTCACTTTCCATTTTATGTTTGGTTAAGTCTTCAACTTCTACTGTTCTAAAAGTACCTAAGCCTACGTGCAAAGTTAATGGCGCAAATTGAACGCCTTTTATTTCTAATTTTTTTAATAATTCTCGGCTAAAGTGTAAACCAGCAGTGGGTGCTGCAACTGCACCTTCATTTTTAGCAAATACGGTTTGGTAACGCTCTGCATCTTCAGGTTCATTAGGGCGTTTAATGTATTTTGGTAAAGGGGTTTCACCTAAATCGTATAAGGTTTTTCTAAAATCTTCGTAACTGCCATCGTATAAAAACCTTAACGTTCTTCCACGGCTAGTAGTGTTATCAATTACTTCGGCAACTAAATTATCGTTTTCACCAAAATATAATTTATTACCAATTCTTATTTTTCGAGCAGGGTCAACTAAAACATCCCATAAACGGCTTGCGGCATTTAATTCGCGTAATAAAAACACTTCAATTTTAGCACCTGTTTTTTCTTTATTACCGTACATGCGGGCAGGAAATACCTTTGTGTCGTTTAGCATCATAACATCACCATCGTCAAAATAATTTAAAATATCTTTAAATTTTTTATGGGTAATTTTTCCTGTTGCTCTATCAACAATCATTAGTTTGGCATCTTCTCTGTTTTTTGCCGGGTGCTCTGCCAATAACTCCTTTGGCAGATTAAATTTAAACATGGATAGTTTCATACGTTTACTTTAGTTTTATACCTATAAAAAATTAGATTGATTACTTTTTAAAACCAGAGTTGGTTTTTTAGAATCAAAATAAATCTTACGGGATTAATTTTGCGTGGCAAATTTATAATTTTTATTATAAGTTTAATAACTATTTATATTAAAAAAGTATAAAACTTAAAATTCCATACTTTTTTTATTTACTTTTAATCTTTTAAAAATGGACATAAGTCGAATAAAAAGCCTAACTCGTAAATACAAAAAAATAGGTATTACCATTTTTGGTATTGTAGGCTTTGGTATTAGTGTATCGTTTACACAAGATTATTTTGAAGTAAGTAAAAACTTAGAAATTTTTAATTCAATATTTAAGGAATTAAATTCGAGCTATGTTGATGGCATAAAACCTGGGCAAACCATTAAAACAGGTATAGATGCAATGTTAAACTCTTTAGATCCTTACACGGTTTATTATGCCGAAAATGATATAGAAGATTTCAGATACTTAACAACAGGTGAATATGGAGGAATTGGCACAGAGGTTTATGATATAGATAATAAAATTATTGTAAAAGAACCTTTAGAAGGTTTTGCTGCTTTTAAAGCAGGGTTAAGAGCCGGAGATCAAATAACAGGCGTAAACGATATTAATGTTGAAGGTAAACAAAGCGATGAGATAAGAACTTTACTTAGAGGGCAAGGCGGAACAACTGTTAAACTTACACTAATTAAAGCGGGCCAAACTACAAAATCTGAAATAACATTTAACCGAGAGGAAATAAAACCAAAAGTAGTTCCTTTTTACGGAATGGTGCCTAATACAAATGTTGGATATGTTAAATTTACCGGGTTTACAACTGAAACTTGTAGTAACGATGTGAAAAAAGCCTACCTCAGTTTAAAAGAGCAAGGTTGTAAAAGCTTAGTGCTTGATTTAAGGGGCAATTTAGGCGGATTTATGCGCGAAGCTATAAATGTGGTTAATTTTTTTATTGATAAAGGACATGAAGTCGTTTTTACAAAAGGTAAAACACAAGATTGGAATAAAAGTTATTTATCCGTAAACCCACCGTTAGATAAAGAAATCCCTTTAGTTGTGTTGGTTGACGAAATGTCTGCTTCTGCAAGCGAAATAGTTTCAGGCGCTTTACAAGATTTAGATAGAGCCGTTATTGTAGGTAAAAGAACATTTGGCAAAGGATTAGTTCAAGAAACTAGAAGTTTAGCCTATAATGCAAAAATAAAAATTACTGTAGCTAAATATTATATTCCAAGTGGTAGATGCGTACAAGCATTAGATTACTCGCACAGAGATGAAGATGGGAGAGTTGAAAAAGTACCTGATAGTTTAATTTATGCTTTTAAAACAAAAGGCGGTAGAATTGTTTATGATGGCGCAGGAATAATGCCAGATGTGATTACAAACAATTTAAATTATACGCCTTTAATGATAGCTTTAAATAACCAGTTTACGTTATTTAATTATGCAACAAAATATTATTTAAACCATAAACAAATTAGCTCAGCTTCTAATTTTCAGTTAACAGACGCTGAATACCAAGATTTTTTAAACTATTTAAATGAAATTAATTTTGAATATAAATCTAAAAGTGAATTAGAGTTAGAAGAAATAAGACGAGATGCAACTAAAGAAAACTATTATAGTTACGTAAAAACAGAATTTGAAAATTTAGTATCTAAAATTAAAAACTCTAAAAAAGATGATTTAATAAAACAAAAAACAGACATTAAACAAGCGCTTGAAGAAGAAATAGTTTCAAGATATTATTTTCAAAGTGGTAGAATAGAATATACACTTAAAAATGATGGAGATTTAAATACAGCAGTTAATTTATTAAAAGACGAATTAAAATTTAAACAAATTCTTACTGTTATTAATAAACCAGTAAAACCTTTCAGTATTAATAAAAAATTTTAACGATGCTTTGCGCAATTGTTGCTACAGATATACATAATGCTATAGGTAAAAACAACCAATTACTATGGCATTTACCAGCCGATTTAAAATTCTTTAAAACTACAACAATGGGCTGCCCCATTATTATGGGAAGAAAAACGTTTGAAAGCATTGGAAAATTATTACCAGGCAGAGAAAATATCATTATTAGTAGAAGTAATTTAATTATTAATGGTGCTACTTGTTTTACTTCTATAAGTGATGCGTTAAAATATAGCGAAAAGTTTAATAAAGTTTTTATTATTGGAGGCGCAGAAATTTATAAACAAACTTTACCTTTTATTACTGAACTTTATAAAACAGTTGTAAATGCCGAGTTTGAAGCCGATGCTTTTTTTCCTGAAATAGCTAATTTTAAAAGAGTTTGGCACCAATGTTTTGATGCTGATGATAAAAATAAATTTAATTACTGTTTTGAAAAGTGGGAAAAATATTAATTCAAATAAAACTCAAATATAAAGTAGAAACTCTACTGATTATTACAACTAAATTTTTTGAAAGAAATTTTAACTGATTAGTAGTAGAAAATATTCTACAAAATCTAACAAACTCTTTACTCACAGTAGTTACAGAGGATAAATTGTAATCTCGGACGATGGAAAATATTTCAACGAATCTAATTTTTTTTAATCTGGTAATAATGTAACGTGACCTTTTTTATACATTTGCTTTCCTTCTCTGTCTGTGAATTTCAAAAACCAAACATAAACTCCCATCGGACATAATTCGTTATTATAGTACCCATTCCAGCCAGATAATTGGTCTTTTGAAGTGAAAATTATTTGCCCGAAACGGTTGTATATTTTTAAATCCATTTCATTAATGTCAACACCGTAAATGTAAAACACATCATTTAAACCATCTTTGTTTGGTGTAAAAGTATTTGGAACATAGATTGCACTTTCTTTAATAATTGTTACGCAAACCTCATCAGTGGCTTTGCAACCTTTATCATTTACCGTTTCAACAATATAACAACTGCTTTGTTGTGGCACAATTTGAGAATTAGGACAAACTTTGCACACAATTCCATCGCCATAAATCCAAGTTAAAGTTCCAGTTCCATTAGCATTTAGAAACATATTTGAGTCGAAATAAAATATTGTATCATTTCCTGCATTTACAACTGGATTTGGATTTACATTAACCGCTACAGTGGCAATGTTTCCACAATAATTATTTATTGAAACATTTACAGTATAAATAGTGTTTGATAAAGGAGTTGCAATAACTGTACCCGAGAAAGGATTGTTTAATCCTGTTGATGGTAACCAACTAAATGTATTACCACCACTTGCGGAAATTGTTGCTGATTGCCCTGCACAAACCGACATACTGCTCGGTACTTGTGCTGTTACAGTAGGAATAACGCTGACAGATATAATAGTTTGACTTGTACACACATTATTGCTTACAGTATTAGCTCCAATAACAGTATAATTAGTGTTTGTAAAAGGGAAAGCAGAAACAGTTGCACCGTTACCTGAACTTAATGAAGAAGTTGGAAACCATGAGTAAGTTTGAGCTCCTGTTGCTGTTAGTTGTAAAGTGCTACCAAGACACAAAATTGAACTTGAAGGGTTTAGCGAAATAGTGGGATTAGGTAATGCGGAAATATTTATTATAGCTGTATTTGTACAAACACCATCTGTGCCAATTAAAGAATAGGATGTGTTACTAAAAGGCGTTACAATTGCTGTGGGAGAATTGGATGAATTAAGTGTAGGATTTGGATACCACGTATAACTGACAGCCCCCTGAGGCTCTAATGTTAAACTTGAACCGCTGCAAACGCTATAAGAAGTTGGTATTATATTAATTGCTGGTGGAGATTGAACAGTAACTGTTACTGCAGCTCTTGTATTTGTAACACCGCAAG
>CAZAPH010000105.1:0-2505 GCA_964487105.1 uncultured Akkermansia sp. | reverse complement strand
TTAAATCTTCAATGTAAAAAGTAGTTGTGTTTGTAAGCGTTGGAGTTATATATAAACTACCAGTAGCGAGAGATGTACCCCCAACAGGTACTGAATACCAGTTAATGTTTGCATTATTAATTGCATTAAGTGTAGTAGATTTTCCACTGCAAATTGTTAGATTTGATAATGGAGTATTATTAAGAGATGAATATGGTAAACAACCATTAAACTTCACTAAAAATGCGTCGCTTCCGCCACCACCGTAGTTTGGTTGATGTGAGCCTGCACTTGCAATTATTGTACCTGTTCCTGTTGTTGTAGAGCCTGAAAGATAAACATTGCCAAATGGATCTGGATAACAATAAATATAATCTTCTGTTCCAATGCCGCCATAATATGTCGCCCAAAGTACATTACCTGTGTCATCAAACTTTGCCAAATAAGCATCTGCAGAACCGCCAATAGTAGTTTGATATATGAAAGGTGTAGAAATTGAAATGTTAGAGCTTGTTTGTCCAGCAACATAAATATTACCTGCCACATCTACTTTACAGGAAAAAAAGTTATCAGAGGCTGCATCTCCATAATATGTGCCCCATTGGCGAACACCACCTGAATTGAATTTTGCAAGGAATCCATCGCCCCAAAACATACTTCCTCCAAAAGTCGTTTGATGGCTGCCAGTAGTTGCAATAACATTGGTTAATGTTGAGTTAGTTGCACCGATTATAAAAACATCGCCGGCTGAATTTACAGTACAACCAATACCATAATCATCACCTGTGCCACCATAATAAGTACCCCATTGGCGCACTCCTGCCGAATTAAACTTTGCAATGAATGCATCACCCCATGCGCCACCACCATAAACTGTTTGATGCGAACCAAAACTCGCAATACTTATACCATTTGTTGAAGTGCTTGTTCCACCAATATAAATATTACCTAAAGCGTCTGTCTCACACGAATATGGGTCGTCGCGCATTGTGCCACCATAATATGTTGCCCAAATCCTATTTCCAGACAAATCAAACTTAACGATAAAACCATCGTTTACTCCGCCAGCGAAAACAGACTGATGGCTACCAATTGTTGAAATAGCATTACTTATAGCACTTGTTACACCTGTACATACTAAAAATCCATTAACGTCAATACTGCATTCGTAAATGCTTTCGTCACCCGAACCACCATAATAGGTGGCCCATTGTCGAACACCTGTTGCATCAAATTTTACAATATAGCCGTCGCCAAAAAACCCTCCTCCACCACCGAAAATAGGTTGATGAGATAAGGGTGTAGAAATGTTTGAAGCAGATCCTGTGCCACCAACTAGATAAACATTTCCGGCATTATCCACTCTACAGGCATTTCCGTTATCATCGCCGCTACCTCCGTAATAAGTTGCCCACTGCCTTACCCCCGTTGAATTGAATTTAACTACAAATGCATCGACTAAAGTAGTACAACCGGCGTAATCTGATTGATGTGCTCAAATTGTGGCAATTTGCTTGAGAGATCGGGTATTTCCAGCTAAATATACATTGCCATTATTGTCGGTAGAGCAATAATTGGCTTCTTCAGCATTGATCCCACCATAATATGTGCCCCAAAGTCTTATAAGTGGATCAATAATAAAAGGAAGTTCGGGATTTATGTTATCAATGCTAAAAGAAACAATATTACCTTCAACAATCCATTTAGCGGGTAAGATGTTTCTGTTTTGTGTTACCAATGGGGCTTTTTCGGTGATACACCCATTTGGTGTAATTAAAACTAACTCCCCCGAATTATTTACTTCAATTTTCTTGCATCCTTCTACATTGAATTTTATTTGTTTATAATCTGTATTTGCTGCAACTAAATAATCATATTTAATATTACCGTTGTTTTCATATAATTTTATATCAATGCCTCTATACAGTTGAGAATATTTTAAGATTGAATAAGTTTTAATACCGGAAATACCTTTGGAAGTTGATGTGTAATAATTTTCAACGTATTCCGAAACATTTACAGGAATGATGGCGCATTCACTATTAATGTTCAGCCAATTAATGTCAATTCTTTGAATTGTGATTTTAGAATTTGTGATTTTAGAATCATAATCATCAATGTGTCTGGCTATATTGCTTACAACTTTATTTTTGGATGTACTGCTGAGTTGTGCGCCACCTTCAAAATTATATAGTTGATAAGACACACCTGTTTTTTTATAGTAAAAATTTACTTGTCCATCAGACGATGAAAATAAAATGTCGGAGCGAGGATTACTGTATTGGTCAATGATTTGCCCTTTGTTTTCTTTAAATAAAATTTGGTTTTTGAATTTTCCGTTGTCTAATGTTTGCTTTTTATTTAAAAAAACTGCGTGGCCAATATTTGAAAGGCAAACTGTGAAGAAAAACAAATAATTATATTTAATGAAGTTCAACATTTTTAAATATTAATTTAGATTGCTGATAACTTGTGTAAGCTCCCCATTTTTAGTACAACTTTAAAGTAGACTTTTTAATTATTTGA
>CAZAPH010000104.1:3737-9024 GCA_964487105.1 uncultured Akkermansia sp. | reverse complement strand
TAAAAAATCCAATATTCAAATATTGGACTAATTATTTATTCACATTGGTATTAATTAAATTTACAAAATAAATTCCACTTGGCCATAATTGGCAGTTAATTTTTATTTGGCCTACTTAGCTGTCTTTAATTAAAAAATGATTTATCTAGTATTAAGTGTACTTTAATTAATTTACAAATAAAAAAAAATAAAAAGTTACTTACTAGTTTGCATTGGGTTTTTACCAGAGCTTTGTCCGCGTGGTTTTATATCTTTTGTTTTTTCTTTAAACATTTCAAATTTGCTTGGCTGAATTTTAATATTCCATAAATTATTATTTTCGTTTATATCAGCTGTTTCTTTATAAGGATCTAATTGAATGCTTTGTACTTTTTTGTTTTTCACAAATGTTTTAGTAACTGTATTTTCATTTTTACGCCACACATAGGCATGTATTCTTTCAATATCGGAGCTTCCATCTTCATAATTAAATTGAATAATTATAGGCATAACTAAACCTCCCTTATTTGAAAATTTTATTTCATATAAAAATTTATTTTGGTAATTATTAAAATCATCGTCGTTCATTACTTCAATATTGTCGTTACTTGTTCTAACTTCTTCAATTACTTTTTCTTCAGGAACGTAAGTGTAATAAAAGTCACGTAATGTTGTATCCACATCAATTAACGATTTAACGCCGGCTTTTTTATTATTAATTTGTGTAATGCTTTCGAATTTACTTTTTTTCTTAGGGAAATGCCTAACAGTATCTGTTTTTACAACTATTAATTTACCTTTAACAACTTGATTTGCTTTAACCGTATCTATAGCAATATCTACAGGGTCTGTATCAAAAAACCAACCTCTCCAAAACCAATCTAAATCTACAGCACTGGCATCTTCCATTGTTCTAAAAAAATCAGCTGGTTCTGGGTGTTTATAGGCCCATTTATTACAATAGTGTTTAAAGGCATAGTCAAATAACTCTCTACCCATTACTGTTTCACGTAAAATATTTAAAGCCGTTGCAGGTTTGCCATAAGCGTTAGATCCAAAATCATAAATGTTTTCGCTGTTAACCATAATTGGCTCTAAATATTTTTTTGGCAATCGCATGTAATCTGTAATTTTATAGGCTGGACCACGCCCCGAAGGGTAATTTACATCAAACTCTTTTTCGGTTAAATATTGAACAAAAGTATTTAATCCCTCGTCCATCCAGCTCCATTGGCGTTCATCACTATTAATTATCATAGGAAAAAAGTTATGTCCAACTTCATGAATAATTACGAGTATCATTCCATTTTTTATACCTTCAGCATAAGTACCATCTTTTTCTGTTCGTCCAAAATTAAAACAAATCATTGGGTACTCCATTCCGTTAGCGGCTTCAATACTTTGCGCAACAGGATAACGATAATTAACGGTGTATTTGCTATACGTTTTAATGGTATGTGCAACAACTTTTGTTGAATATTTTCTATAAAGCCCATAAGCTTCTTTAGTGTAAAAACTCATACACATAACTTTTTTAGCATAATTATTTATTGCCATTGCATCCCAAATAAATTTACGTGAACTCCCCCAAGCAAAATCTCTAACGCTATCTGCTTTAAATACCCAAGTTTTAGTTGTTGTACTTTTGCTTGTTTCTGCTTTTTTTACTTCATCTAACAAAACTATTTCAACCGGCTCTGTTGCAGTTTGTGCTTTTTGCCAACGCGTTAATTGGGCAGGACTTAAAACCTGTGTGTAATTTTGGCATTCGCCAGTAGAGCAAACAATATGATCTGCAGGCACAGTCATTTTAACGTTATAATTACCAAACGCTAAAGCAAACTCACCTCTTCCGGTAAATTGTTTATTTTGCCAACCATGAAAATCGCTATAAACACACATACGCGGAAACCATTGAGTCATTGTAAATAAATTATTTCCGTCTTCAGGAAAATACTCGTATCCTCCTCGTCCGCCATAACGTGTACGCTCAATCATTTTATAATGCCATTTAATTTTAAACTTAAATTTACCTTTATTGGCTAGGGGTTTTGGTAAATCTATGCGCATCATAGTTTGATTAATTGTGTATTTAAGAGGTTTGCCAAACTCATCAGTTACGGCATCAATTTTATCGCCTAAACCTTGTAAATGTTTTTTCTCAAGCATATCAATAGTGTTAGGCGTAATTGGCTCATTTACTTTATTTTCATCCCAAGTATGATTATCACTTGATGGATCATGTTGATTTTCGTCGAGCTGTAACCATAGGTAGGTTAAGGCTTCGGGGGCGTTATTATGATAGGTAACCGTTTCGGTACCAATTATTGATAAATTTTTTTCATCTAAAGTAACATCAATATCATAATCTGCACGTTGTTGCCAATATTTAGCTCCAGGAGAACCGCTTGCTGTTCTATATTCGTTTGGGGTTGGTAATATAGTTCCTAATTGTTCAAACTTATTACCATGGTTGGAGTTTGGATTATTTTGTATGTTTTGGGCAACTAGCTCTGCATTTGATAATAATACTATAAAGGCAAAACAATTAATGATTTTAATCATAATAATTAAGTTAAGCCATAAATATACTAATTAAGTGAAAAAAACAACACTATTTATACTCAGTTTAACATATTAAAGAGGCTAAAAATTTAGCTTTTTAATATTTGATTATTGGCAAGAAACACTGCCAGATACCGAAACAGTAGGGAAATTAAAATTTTGTTGAGCGCATTGTACACCAATACATTGTGCGTTAATACCAGTTGAATTGGTTTGTACAATTACTGTGCCTGATTTGCCATACCATGTAATGCCAGAAGGTTGATTTGGTGCATTGTCAACAACAACTGAACAAGCAGAATTACCAATTGGAGTAGATGCAACTTGAAGAGTTGTACTTCCTGGAGGTAAAATAGTACCAAATGTAATAGTTACATTTGATGTTCCATTAGTTCCTTTAACAGATAAACTGCTACTGGTTACACAAGCTGAATTTAACCAACCACTACCGCCAGCAATTAATTGAGAATTTGATGTAGCAGGGTTTGTAACAGTGTTTGTACCTGTTACAGTTTGATTTCCTACATTTGGGTTACCAGCTGTACCACCTGCAACCTCTTTATAAGTAGGTGTTATAGCACCATTGTCTTTCTTTTTTGTACATGCAATAATAATTATTGAAAACAAAACAATAGTTAAAAATGATATATATAAACCTTTTTTCATAAGTTATAAATTTATAATGAAATAGTACTATCAAAAATAGTGAATAATTTTTAAATAACAAATAAAAATATTATAAAATGATTGAAGTGTACGTTTTAGTTATTAAATAAGTTTAACCTAATTAAGCTTTTTTACGCCCTTTCATAATTAATGCACAAATAAAAGAGCCAGACATTCCTAAAATTAACATGGAAAATAATTTACCTGTTGTTGCTTTAATTGCTGATAAACTAGCAATTTGTTCATCAATAATTGTTGGTATTTGCTCAATTTTAAACTTAGTTGCGTTTTTTAATTGTAAATCTAACATGGTTTTGTAGTGAGTTTCGCTTTTGTAGTATTCTATTTGTTGAGGTAATGAAATTTTAAATTCAATGTAATTATAAATGGCTGTAATAATTAAAGCAATAGCAAAAGTTGTTAATGCCATTCTTGCTGCATCTTTTCCACTTATAGTTCCATTATAATCTTTAGTTTTTACCCAATAAATACTTAAAATAAAAAAAGGAATAAGAGCTAAAACTGAAATTATATGTGCAAAATTGAACCAAAATTTTTCAAAAGTTAAGCCATTTAAAAATAAAACTAATTTATAAATTATATAACAAACACTGTATAGTATGCCTACCAATAAAGCTTTTTTATTCATTGTTTTTAATTTTAGAAAAATTATCCATTCATACTTACTAAAAACTCTTCGTTGCTTTTAGTTTTTCTTAATCTATCTAACAAAAATTCCATAGCCTCTTGTGGATTCATATCCCCTAAATGTTTACGTAATACCCAAAGTCTGCTTAAGGATTCTTTATCTACTAATAAATCATCTCGTCGGGTTGAAGAGGCTAACAAATCAATTGCCGGATAAATTCGTTTATTAGCTAACTTTCTATCTAACTGTAACTCCATATTACCAGTTCCTTTAAACTCTTCAAAAATTACTTCGTCCATTTTACTACCAGTTTCGGTTAACGCTGTTGCTAAAATTGTTAATGAGCCTCCTCCTTCTATTTTACGTGCAGCACCAAAAAAGCGTTTTGGTTTATGTAATGCATTAGCATCTACACCCCCGGTTAAAACCTTACCACTTGCAGGTGATACGGTGTTATATGCTCGTGCTAAACGAGTAATGCTATCTAACAAAATAACAACATCATGGCCGCATTCTACTAAACGCTTACTTTTTTCTAAAACTATATTTGCAATTTTTACATGTTTTTCAGCTGGTTCATCAAAAGTGCTACTTACAACTTCTGCTTTTACACTTCTTGCCATATCTGTAACCTCTTCTGGGCGTTCATCAACTAATAAAATAATTAAATAAACTTCTGGATGATTTGCTGCTATTGCATTGGCAACGTCTTTTAATAAAACTGTTTTACCTGTTTTTGGTTGCGCAACAATTAAACCTCTTTGCCCTTTACCAATAGGAGCAAACATATCCATTACACGTGTACTTAAATTTTCTTGCCCATGGCCAGTTAATTTTAATTTTTCATAAGGGAACAAAGGCGTTAAATAATCAAACATTACCCTATCACGAACATAACCAGGGTCTCTACCATTAATTTTATCAACTTTAATTAACGGGAAATATTTTTCGCCTTCGCGTGGTGGACGAACCCCCCCTGTTACAACATCGCCAGGCCTTAAGCCTAAAGCTTTTATTTGAGATTGAGAAACATAAACATCATCGGGTGAGTTTAAATAATTATAATCCGCACTTCTTAAAAATCCATAACCATCAGGCATAACCTCTAAAACACCGGTTGTAAAAACAATGTTATCAAAATTATAATAAACTTTTTCAGCTTTTTTAATCTGTTCGGCTTCTTGTTGATCTTTTACAACCTCTGTGGTTACCTCTTCTTCGCTTTGTAACTCTGTATTTTCACTAACAGTTTCTAAACTATTTGAGTTTTGTTCAGGAATTTCTTCTATCTCTGTATTAACTGGTTCAGATACAATTTCATCAGGAATAGGTTCTAATTTTACTTAACGAGACCGTTTTAATTTTAATGTTTTAAATAATTTAAAAGGTTTATGTTTATTAATAATTACATTTAATTTTTTAATAATT
>CAZAPH010000104.1:0-3727 GCA_964487105.1 uncultured Akkermansia sp. | reverse complement strand
TACGAGGACGTTTTTCTTTTA
Organism: uncultured Akkermansia sp.; assembly: GCA_964487105.1. Taxonomy (GTDB): domain Bacteria; phylum Bacteroidota; class Bacteroidia; order B-17B0; family Aurantibacillaceae; genus Aurantibacillus. Next base: position 3,706 of record CAZAPH010000104.1, on the reverse strand, counting down.
CTGTTTTATCTTCTTTAACAGGTTTAGTGATTATACTATCTTCCTTTTCTTTTTTACTAAATTTAGTGGCTAAATCATTGGCTAATGCAGGGTTAGCTGTTTGAGCATCAATAATTTTTAAAACTAAATCGGCTTTAGATAAGCTTTTTGTATCAATAGCAAAACCTTTTGCAATTTCTTTTAATTCAGATAAAGCGCGTGCGCTTAAGTCCATTACTTCGAACATAATTTAATAGCTAATATTTTTATAGATAAGAGATAATATTATTTTTAGATTTTATAGTTGCAAAGAAATTACAACCAATACCGAAATCGGTGGCAAGTTTACTAAAAATAATTTGAATGAAAAAATATTTTTAAAATAATTTTATACCTTTACACAGTGAAGATAAATTTATTAGTTGTAGTTTTTTTTACTGTTATTTTATTATTTAGTTGTAAAAATAAATTAGAGGTAAATGCGCCATACAAAGATATTCCGAATGTATATGCCGTTTTATGTCCACAATTACAAGAACAAACTATTAGAATAAATAAAACCTTTTTAGGTGAAGGAAATGCTTTAGATATGGCTAAAGTTGCAGATTCTGTAAATTATCCGGCAGGCGAATTAACTGTTACATTAAATAGGTTTGTAAATGGAAATCAAGTAAATGCAAGTTACCAAAATCAAACCGTAGTTTTTGGCGAAAAAGTTTTAGAAACAGCCGCTGGTGTTTTTAGCCAAAACCAAAGAGTTTATTTTACAAATGAAAAACTTTATACAGATGGTGAGTACCGTTTAACTATTAAAAACAATAAAACTAACGAAACTTTTACAGCAAAAGCAAATGCTTTAGATAGTGTAAGAATTACCGGTTTACCTTCTCCTTTTGATGCAAAACACTACCCTTACCCTTATACCATTTCTAACGATTCTATTGCGATTACGATTGATTATTCTGTCCCAAATAAAAAATATACAATTATATATAAAGCCACTGAACCTGGTTTAAAAGCTAAAGTTTATCAACTCTCTATGCGTTTTCATTACTACGATTCTATAAATGGCGCCCCTAATAATTACAACTATGTTGAGTATGCGTTTTTAAATAAATTTAACCCCAACGACTTACAAAAAGTTCCGGCTCTAGGCGATTGTTTTACTGCTGAATTTTACGGCAATGATTTAATTAACAGTTTAAGTTATTCTTTTTCTAAAGTAAACACCCCTTCTGGCTTTATTAGAAGAAGAATTTACATGATTCAGTATATCATTACAAGCAGTAGTAACGAATACTCTGACTACATGCAATACGCCAACCCATCATTAAATGTTGCGCAAGAAAAACCATTGTATTCAAATTTTGATGATAAAAAAGCCTATGGTATTTTTACATTTAAAACCCGTTGCAGTATTAATAAAAAAATTAGAAACGATTATGTAAATTACCTTGGCATAACTAAACCAACCTGCAATTACGGTTTTTTTATGTTTGCAATTGGCACCTCATCAAACGACCCCGGAGGTTATAAAGTATTAAATTGTCAATAACGCTATTTAATTAGCATTTCCTTAATTTAAAATCAGTCTATTTTACAGTAAAAGCAGTTAAAAAAATGACAGAATGACATTGTTTGTTTAAACAAAACCAATGGCATATAAATTGATTAGCAAATTACATAAAAAATTAAATTATGGGAAAAATAATAGGAATAGATTTAGGAACAACAAACAGTTGTGTTGCTGTAATGGAAGGTAACGAAGCTGTTGTTATTGAAAACAGTGAAGGTAAAAGAACAACTCCTTCTATAGTTGCTTTTGTTGAAGGCGGCGAACGTAAAATTGGAGATCCTGCAAAACGTCAAGCAGTAACCAATCCTAAAAAAACTGTTTATTCAATTAAACGTTTTATGGGTAATTCTTTTGATGAGAGCTCTAAAGAAACTGGTCGCGTACCTTATACTGTGGTTAAAGGAGATAATAACACGCCACGCGTACAAATTGACGACAGAAAATATACCCCTCAAGAAATTTCAGCAATTATTTTACAAAAAATGAAAAAAACGGCTGAAGATTTTTTAGGAACCGAAGTTACAGAAGCTGTAATTACTGTACCAGCATATTTTAATGATGCACAACGACAAGCTACTAAAGAAGCAGGTGAAATTGCGGGATTAACTGTAAAACGTATTATTAACGAGCCAACGGCAGCTGCATTAGCTTATGGCATGGATAAAAAAGGTAAAGACATGAAAATTGTGGTGTTTGATTGTGGTGGTGGTACACATGACGTGTCTGTTTTAGAATTAGGCGATGGCGTTTTTGAAGTTAAAAGTACTGATGGCGATACACACTTAGGAGGTGATGATTTTGACCAAGTAATTATTGATTGGTTAGCAGATGAATTTAAAAAAGAAGAAGGTGTAGATTTACGTCAAGACCCTATGGCTTTACAACGTTTAAAAGAAGCTGCAGAAAAAGCTAAAATTGAATTAAGTAATACTACAAGTTCTGAAATTAATTTGCCATACATTATGCCGGTAAATGGTATTCCTAAACATTTAGTAAAAACATTAACTCGTGCAAAATTTGAACAATTAGCTGATAGCTTAATTCAACGCACAATAGAACCATGTAAATCTGCTTTAAAAAATGCAGGATTATCAACAACAGAAATTGATGAAATTATTTTAGTTGGTGGATCAACTCGCATACCAGCAATACAAGGTGCAGTAGAAAAATTTTTCGGTAAAGCACCAAGTAAAGGGGTAAATCCAGATGAAGTTGTAGCTTTAGGCGCTGCAATTCAAGGAGGCGTTTTAAGTGGAGATGTTAAAGACGTATTATTATTAGATGTAACACCATTAAGTTTAGGTATAGAAACTATGGGTGGTGTATTTACAAAATTAATAGAAAGCAATACAACAATTCCAACAAAAAAATCGCAAGATTTTAGTACTGCAGCAGACAACCAACCAAGCGTACAAATTGTAGTTTACCAAGGCGAACGCCCAATGGCTAAAGATAATAGAAAATTAGGTGAGTTTAATTTAGATGGTTTACCTCCTGCACCACGTGGTGTACCACAAATTGAAGTAACATTTGATATTGATGCTAATGGTATTTTAAATGTAAGTGCAAAAGATAAAGCTACCGGAAAATCACATAACATTCGCATTGAAGCAAAAAGTGGTTTAAGTCAAGATGAAATTGATCGTATGAAACGCGAAGCTGAAGCCAATGCTGATGCTGATAAAAAAGCTAAGGAAGAAATTGACAAATTAAACGAAGCTGATGGAATGGTTTTTCAAACCGAAAAACAATTAAAAGAATATGGTGATAAAATTCCTGCTGAGAAAAAAGGAGCAATAGAAGCTGCAGTTAAAGAACTTAAGCTTGCACATGCTTCAAAAGATTTTGCGAACATTGAAATTCACTTAAAAACTTTAAATGATGCTTGGGCAGCAGCTAGCGAAGATATGTATAAAGCGCAACAACAAGGTGGTGCAAATGCAAATCAACAACAAGATAATAGTCAAGCAAATGCTAACAGCCAACAAACTAGTGAAAACGTAACTGATGTTGATTTTGAAGAAGTAAAATAAAATTATAAACTATTTAAAAAGCCTCTGTATAATTTACAGAGGCTTTTTTATACCGCTTTGATTTAATAATTAGTCAACCCTCAAAAAGTCATATTTCTTTTTCCACTTTTTCTTAACA
>CAZAPH010000103.1:0-9089 GCA_964487105.1 uncultured Akkermansia sp. | reverse complement strand
CCTTTTATATGAACCAGATAATCTAACATTGATAATAAGTTGCGCCCTGGTTTGCCTAACGCTTCTTTTTTAACCATTACCATTGTACTTCCTGCGGGACCAATATTTTTTTGAGCACCAGCGTAAATCAAAGTAAAATCTTTAGCATTTACTTTTCTACTAAAAATATCTGAACTCATATCACAAACAAGAGGCACATTTACTTTATCAAAATTTTTAATTTGGGTTCCATAAATTGTGTTGTTACTAGTTAAATGAAGGTAATCTAAATTATTTGGTACAGTATAATTTTTTGGAATGTACGTAAACTTTTTATCTTCGCTTGATGCTAAAACGTTAACATTGCCAACCATTTTAGCTTCTTTTATAGCTTTACTTGCCCAAACGCCAGTATTTACATAACCGGCTGTTCCATTTTCAGATAATAAATTTAATGGAACCATTGCAAATTGTAAACTTGCGCCACCGCCTAAATACATCACTTCGTATTCATCACCTACTTCAAAAAGTTCTTTAATTATACTTCTTGATTCGTCGATTACCGCTTCGTAGTTTTTGCTTCTATGACTTATTTCTAAAAGAGATAAATTCATATTATCAAAATTAATACATGCCTCTGCGGCTTGTTTTAAAACATCTGCAGGTAAAATACCAGGGCCTGCGCTAAAATTGTGTACTTTCATATTATATAAAGTAGGTTAATTAAAAAAATCAAAGAAAAACATAACAGCTGCTTGTTCTTTTTTAACTCCACTAGCCGATCCAATTAAACTTCCGTTTTTTCTAACATCGCCGTTACTTTCAATTTTCCCAATTAAATTTCCATTTAATCTAACATCACCATTGCATTCAACTTTACCAACTATCGAACCATTTTTTCTAATATCGCCATTGCTTTCAATTTTTCCTTTAAGGCTGCCATTAACTCTAATATCACCATTAGATTCGAACTTGCCTTTTAAACTCCCGTTAATTCTTACATCTCCATTACTTTCTACTTTTCCAAACAACGATCCATTTTTTCTTAAATCTTGTGCTTTTGTATAAGTAAAAGCTAATACGCTAAATAATAAAATTATAATTTTTTTCATGGTTTTTTAATTTAATATTCAAAGTTATCAAATGTTTTTATTGGTAATAATTTATGTGTATTGTTTTTAAATAGAATTAGTAAAAAGTTATTAACCTTTTGAACTGATTCTATAGTATTATACACCACTAAACCTTTACTGGATATAATTTCTAAGGGGTTGCTTTCAATTAAATAAAAATCGTTATTAATTTTTTTAATTAAAAAATCAGAGCAATACAATTCTTTTCCGTTAATATCAATAATACAATTTTTATTTTTGTAAGTAACTATTGTTGTACTATCTTTAAAATCGCTTGCTTTATCATATTTGTATGGAATTACAAGATTTAATTTTCTATCAACAAATCCATACTTTTGTTTTCGTTTAACTTTAATTAAATTATTTTCAGCAAAATAAATTTCATCATAAATTCCAAAATCTATACTAATTTTTCCATTTACATCTGCAATGGCTTGAGAATTATTTTTTATTAATTTAAACCCTTTCCCGTTTGAATAATAGTTGTTTTCTTTTTCTTTATAATAATCATAAGCTATTTCGGTGTTAAAACATTTGTTTTGTGCATTATAAAACCCATATTTATCATTTTTTACAATAATATAAAATCCATTTTTTACATAGGTAATAAAATCATAATTTGTTTCAAGTAATGATTGTCCTAAGTGATTTATAATTCCAAAAGAATGCTCTTTTTTAATTATAAAAACAGAATCCTCGTTTATATTAGAAACCCAATTTAAATTGTTTACTATAATTTCACCATGTTTCGAAATTACTCCGTATTTATTATTTTTTATAAAATAGGCATAACCGTTAATAAAATCACCTAATTTTTGAAACTGAAATTCTATTTGTGTTTTACCATATAAATTTAATGCTCCATAAAGAGAATCTTTTTTTACAACATATAAATCATTAGACGCTTCGTTAACATCTTCAAATTGATCTGATATTTTTTGACCTAAGCGATTTATAAAATAAAATTTATTTTGCTCTTTAATAACCGTAACGCCATTTTTAAATGTATAAGCATCTTCAAAAATTCGATTAAATTTATTTTTATTGTTTTTGTCAATAAAATACACGCTATCATTTTTACTAACGGTTGCTAAACCTTCAAAAAAATCAGTTGCATTATCAAACATAGGTTGAATTACTATTTTTGAATTAGTATCAATATAACCAAAATAATCATTTTGTTTAAAAGGTAAATAAGTTTTAGTGTTAAGTTCTAGCTCCTCTAATAGTTCTGATTTATAAGGAAAATTAGGATATCTGTTTATAAAATTTTTTAAATTAGTGTTGTTATAAATTTTCACACATTGTGTAAATAAAAGTTTCCATGCATCATTAATTTGAGGTGCATCTTTACAAAGCTCAATAAATTTATTTGTTTCAATGGTATCGTTTAATTTTTTTAGTTTTTCAAATATAGTTTGATATGAATTTTGAATATTAATGTTATTGGGGTTATTTTTAATAAAAGTGTAATAAGATGCTATTGAATTAAAGTTTACGCTTTCGTTAAAAATTTGATTTTGGTAAAGTGTAGAGGCTTTGTTAAATAGTTTTGTTAATGGATGTGTAATAATAAATTTATGGGTTGCAAGGCTTTTATTTTCTTTTTGAACAGCTGTAAACTCTAACTCATCGCGTAAATACAATATATTATTAATTTGAGTTTGCTTAGCTAAATAATTTACGGTTAAAAATTTTTCAAAATCTACAATAGTATTTTTTTTTAATGTTTTTAAATAAAGTTGAGTATTTATACTGTCGAGCAAATTATTAATACTTAAACTATCAATAGTTGTACACTTATAGTTAAGTGGTATATTTTTAATTTTAAAATATACTGCAGCTCTGTTTATATATTTTGTTGCACTATCTAAATTATAAAATGGGTTATTGTTTTTACTAAAAATAATAGCTAAACCAAAACAGGCTGCTGGATTTTTTTGATGTAAGTTTTTATAAAATATTTTTTTTGCTTTAAAAAAATCATAAATACATAAAGCTTCATAACCTTTATTAATATTTCTGGCAAAAGAAAAATAAGAACAAAAAGTAAAAAGTAATATTAAAAGTAGGCGCATTATTTTTTAATTAAGCAAAAATCGTTTTTAAATATGTAAATTTGCAAAAAATGTTTACATCTGGTAGAATTATATTTACTTCTGTTTTTATTTTAATTTTTGTTGTAGGATTAATTATCGCTTACCGAAAAGAAGCCAAATTAAATTTAATTCATTATGCAAAACCTTATAAAATATTAATAACCATAGTGTTAATTTTAGGGCTATTGTTTTTAATTGTTAATTCAAAAAAGTTTATATAAATGTTAAAAACTTAGCGATTAATTGTTAAAATTTATCGATAATTAAATAAAAATTACTTAATTTTGTTAGATATTAAAAAATTTAGTTTTAAAATGAGACAATTTTTAACACTCTTTATTTCATTAGCTGTTTTAGGTTTAAACGCAGCTTCTTTAGTTGTAGAAGGTAAATATCAAAATAAAAATGTGTTTGTGCAAAATGCTGTGGGTAGTAGCGGTGTAGGTTTTTGCGCACAAGAGATAAAGGTAAATGGTAAAATAACTACTGACGAAACTAACTCAAGTGCTTTTGAAATTGATTTAGCTTCTTTACAGCTAAAATATGGTGATAAAGTAGTTATTGAAATTGTTCATAAAGATGGATGTACACCAAAAGTTTTAAATTTAGATGATTTAAAACCTAAACCATCATTTGAACTTCTTACCATTGGTGTATCACCAACTGGGGTATTAAAATGGTCAACTAAAAACGAAGTGGGTTCATTACCATATATTATTGAGCAATTTAAATGGAATAAATGGATTCCTGTTGGTGAAGTTAATGGAATTGGTACTCCCGAAGAGCATGAATATACTTTTCAAGTTAATATGCATAGCGGCGAAAATAAATACCGAGTTAAACAAAAAGGTTTAAATGCAGTTGCAAAAGTTTCTAAAGAAACCTCTGTTAGATCTGATGTTAGCAAACCTAATTTTATGGTTCAAAAAGGAGCTTCAAGTGTAGATTTTACAAACGAAACTGCCTACGAATTATTTGATGCGTACGGTATTGTTGTAAAAAAAGGTTTTGGTAAAATAATAAAAATAGATAATCTTAAAAAAGGCACTTATCATTTATGTTTTGATAACCAAATTGCCGAATTTAATAAATAGATTTTAAAAATTCTTTAAGCTCGCTTAAAATCATAGCAGTAGCTCCCCACACTTTAAAACCCTTTACATCATAGTAAGGGGTTTTGTTTTTTAAATTAGTTCCAACCTGTATATAATCTTCTTTTACAATTTGGTTATTTAACAATAAATTTAAAGGTAATTCAATTATTTGTTCAACTTCGTTGTGTTGAAGTTTGTACGGCAAAGTAGTTTTATCACTTATTGCAATATAAGGTTCCACTTTAAAATTGCTTATTGGTATGTAAACTTCAGTTAATTGTCCTATTACCTCAAAATCTGAAATGCCTATTTCTTCTTTAGATTCTCTAATTGCTGTATGTTTAAGTTTTACGTCGTTTTGTTCAAACGCACCTCCTGGTAATCCAATTTGTCCGCTGTGTGCCCCTCCATTATCTACTCTTTTAATTAATGGAATACACCAATCATTACTTTGCTTATTAAAGTATAATATAATTAATACAGCACTTAGTTTATAAGCGTTTAATTCTGTTATTATTTCGTTAGGTTTTTTTCTGTTTATTGGAGCCATTTTAAATTGAGCTTCAATACCAGGTAAAGGATTACAAAAGCTTTGTATTAGTTTTTGTTTAAACTCTAACATAAAGCTAAAGCTACAATTTATAACCGTTTAATCCAAATTTTACGTTCAATTTAAAACATACAAATATTTGACTTTTTAGCCAAACTAAATATATTCTTGTAAATTATTTTAATCTCAATAGGAATAATATAGTTCTTTATTTCTTTTTGGTAGCTTTCTTTTTAACTGCTTTTGCTTTTTTAACAGCAGCTTTTTTAACAGGCGCTTTTTTTTCAGCTTTTGTTTTTTTAACCACGGCTTTTTTGGCACCTTTTTTATTAAATGCATTGGGCATTTGCTCAATTATCATGGCTTTAACATTTTCTAAACTTAAATCAGCAACTTCTTCTGGTGCAAATTTTCCGCCTCCTTGTTTAATTAATTTAAGCATATTTTTACCAAACTTAATAAAGGGGCCCCAACGGCCATTTTCTACCGAAATTTTTTCTTCCGGCCAATTATGAATATAGCGATTGGCTTCTTTTTCTAGTTTTTTACTAATTAACTCTTCAATATCTTTTTGAGAAAGTGCATCAAAATTATATGCTCTAGGAACATTTACATAAATGTTTTCATATTTAATAAATGGTCCAAATCGTCCTTTACCTTTTGTTACGGGTTTACCTTTGTAAAATGCAACTGGTGCATCTGCAACTTCTTTTTCTTTAATTAATTCAACTGCTTTTTCCAAATCAACTTTTAATGGATCTATTGTTTTGGGTATTGAAATAAATTGTTCATTAAATTTAATGTATGGACCAAAACGTCCAACTGCAACAATAATTTCACTTCCTTTATATTCGCCAATATTCATTGGGAGTTTAAATAAATCTAAAGCTTCTTCTAGTTTAATGGTTTCAATACTTTGGTCTTTACGCAAACTCGCAAAACGTGGTTTTTCTTCGCTTCCTTCAATAGTTTCGCCAATTTGGGCTAAAGGACCAAATCTTCCTATTCTAACGCTTACCGGTTTACCGCTTATGGGATCAACACCTAAAACTCTTTCTCCGCTTGCGCGTTCGCTATTATCAATTGTTTTTTCTACAGTTTTATGAAAAGGTTTATAAAAATCTTTTAACATACTTGTCCATTGAATTTTACCTTCAGCAATATCATCAAATTCTTCTTCAACTTTTGCGGTAAAATTAAAATCTAAAATATCAGGAAAATATTGTATTAAAAAATCAGTAACAACAGCGCCTATATCAGTTGGAAATAATTTAGCTTTTTCTGCGCCTGTATTTTCGGTTTTTATTTCTTTTTTAATTGTATTACCATCAAAAACAAATTGAATGTAATTTCTTGGAGTACCTTCTCTATCTGTTTTTTCAACATAATTACGTTTTTGCACAGTACTAATTGTAGGTGCATAAGTACTTGGCCTTCCTATACCTAACTCTTCTAATTTTTTAACTAATGAAGCTTCAGTATATCTTGCTGGGTGATGCGAAAAACGTTGTATGGCAGTTGATTCTTTTAAATCTAACGCATCTCCTTCTTTCATAGGTGGTAACATAGATGTGTTTTCTTCATCATTTTCATCATCTGTTCCTTCTATGTACACTTTTAAAAAACCATCAAATTTTAAAATTTCGCCTTGTGCAACATATAATTCTTTAGTTGTACTAATATTAATTTTAGCCGTAGTTTTTTCTAACTCAGCATCGGCCATTTGGCTGGCAATTGTTCGTTTCCAAATTAAATCATATAATCTTTGTTCATTGCGTTCACCTGCAATTTCAGAATTTTGAATGTAAGTTGGTCGTATGGCTTCATGTGCTTCTTGTGCACCTTTGCTTTTAGTTTTAAATTTGCGTGGTTGGTAATATTTATCGCCATAATTTTCAGTAATAGCGTTTTTAGCTTGCCCCATTGCAGTATCAGATAAGTTTACACTATCTGTACGCATATAAGTAATTTTTCCGGCCTCGTATAAGCGTTGAGCTACCATCATGGTTTGCGCTACACTAAAACCTAGTTTACGTGCTGCTTCCTGTTGTAAGGTTGATGTAGTAAAAGGTGCTGCTGGTGTACGTTTAGCTGGTTTAGTTTCTAAACTTGTTATTTTATAAATTGCTTTTTTGCATTTTTCTAAAAAAGTATTAGCCTCGTTTTCAGTAGTAAATCGTTCATTTAACTCGGCTTTTAAAATAGATTTGCCTACAATAAATAAAGCATTTACTTTAAAAGATGAAACTGATTTAAACGCCTGTATTTCTCTTTCTCGTTCAACTATTAACCTCACTGCTACAGATTGTACACGCCCTGCCGATAAACTAGGGCGGACTTTGCGCCAAAGAATAGGACTTAATTCAAACCCAACTAACCTGTCTAATATACGGCGGGCTTGTTGTGCGTTTACTAAATTAATATCTATTTCGCGTGGGTTAGCAATTGCTTTTTGTATTGCAGGTTTTGTAATTTCATGAAAAACAATGCGTTTTGTTCGTTTTTTATCTAATCCTAAAGTTTCAAATAAATGCCAACTAATAGCTTCCCCTTCACGGTCTTCATCGGATGCTAACCATACCATTTCGGCATTTTTACTTAATTTTTTAAGTTCAGCAATTACCCTTTCTTTATCAGGTTGTATTTCGTAGGTTGGACTAAAATTATTATCTATATCTATACCATACCCTTTTTTAACTAAATCTCTTACGTGTCCAAAGCTTGATTTTACAGTGTAATCTTTACCTAAAAAACCTTCAATTGTTTTGGCCTTAGCCGGACTCTCTACAATAACTAAATTTTTTGACATTTACCTAACTTAATACTTTACATAACAACTAATAAAACCACTTTTTTTGATATTTTTATGCTTAAAGTGATTTTAAATTTTTGCAAATTAAAACAATAAAAATGTAATTTTCCTAATTGTTTAAGGAAATTATATTATTAAAATGTCAAAAATATACACTTAAAGCATTGATAATTAATGTTTTATCAAAGCAAAATAATTTATTTGTTAAATACAATTAAATTAAAAGGAAAGTGAAATTTTAATGTCAAAATGTCATATTTTAACAGTATCTTTGCAAATTAATAAAATGGAAACTGAGAAAAAATCTATTGATGAAACAATGCAAGGTACAACATTAATGAAACCTTCAAAAATTCCTAATGGTAAAAAACTGTATTTAGAAAGTTATGGCTGCCAAATGAATTTTAGCGATAGCGAAATTGTAGCATCTATATTAATTGATAAAGGTTTTAGTACAACGCAAAATTACGAAGAGGCCGATTTAATATTTATGAATACGTGTGCAATTAGAGATAATGCTGAAAATCGTGTTCGCCAACGTTTACAAGATTATAAAAAAATAAAAAAATCTAAACCAGAATTATTAATTGGAGTGTTAGGTTGTATGGCCGAACGTTTAAAATCGCAACTACTTGAAGAAGAAAAACTAGTTGATATTGTTGTAGGCCCTGATGCTTATAGAGATTTACCAAATTTAATAGCAACCGCAGAAACAGGCCAAAAAGCAATAAATGTAATTTTAAGTAAAGAAGAAACTTATGCTGATATTTCGCCACTTAGGCTTGATAAAAACGGTGTAAGTGCATTTATTAGTATTATGCGTGGTTGCGACAATATGTGTAGTTTTTGCGTAGTGCCTTTTACACGAGGAAGAGAAAGAAGTAGAGATCCTAAAAGCATTTTAAACGAATGCCATGAGGCATTTAATGCAGGTTATAGAGAAGTAACTTTACTAGGTCAAAATGTGGATAGCTATTTGTGGAGCGGTGGCGGCTTAAAAAAAGAAATTTTAACTGAAGAACAAAAACAAAACTCAACCAATTTTGCACAGTTAATGGAAATGGTTGCTTTAGTATCGCCCGATTTAAGAGTAAGGTTTAGTACCTCGCATCCAAAAGATATGACAGATGAAGTATTAAATGTTATGGCTAAATACGAAAACATTTGTAATAATATTCATTTACCTGTACAAAGCGGTAACTCTACTATTTTAGAAAAAATGAACAGAGGTTACACTCGCGAATGGTATTTAAATAGAATAAAATCAATTAGAACAATACTACCCGATTGCGGTATTAGTACTGATATTATTACGGGCTTTTGCGGTGAAACAGACGAAGAACATAATGACACAATAAGTTTAATGAACGAAGTTCTATATGATTTTGCTTTTATGTTTAGTTACTGCGAAAGACCAAAAAC
>CAZAPH010000102.1:0-9344 GCA_964487105.1 uncultured Akkermansia sp. | reverse complement strand
TCCTCTATCAAAAAACGGGTCGCAAAGATAATCCTTTTTTATTTATCTGCAATATGTTTTTAACTATTTTAACATTACTTTTTCAAATAGATTAAGCTTTTTATTTGAAATTATGTTGTAAATATTACAAACATAAGATAATGCTATTAATTATAGCAACACTTTGCTACAAATTGATTTAATTTTGTGTTATGGTAACAAGTAATGCATCTTATTTTAAAGGAAGGGGAGCGCAATTTAATCCCGCAAATTCATACTCTAAACAAAGTTATGTAAATGAATATAAAGAATTAATTGATGAGCCATTACTACAAAATATTAAAACACAAATTTATTTATCAGACGCTAAAAGCGTTGTAAACAAAGTAAATAGCGATGATTTAAATTTTGAATATTCAATTAACCCATACCAAGGCTGCGAGCACGGTTGTATTTATTGTTATGCTAGAAACACTCATGAATATTGGGGGTATAGTGCAGGTATTGAGTTTGAACAAAAAATAATTGTTAAGCGAAATTGTGCTGAACTATTGGAAAAGAAATTAAATTCGAAAGGGTGGGTTGTAAAACCAATAATGCTTTCTGGTAATACTGACTGTTACCAGCCATTAGAACGCAAATATGAATTAACACGTAAAATTTTAAGTATCTGTTTAAAATACAAACACCCTGTTAGTATTATCACAAAAAATGCTTTAATATTAAGAGATTTAGATATTTTAAAAGAATTAGCAAAACATAACCTAGTGCATATTGCAATATCTATAACGGGTTTAGATGAAGATATAAGATGGAAAATGGAACCTAGAAGCTCTACATACAGCCGAAGGTTTGAAACAATTAAAAAATTAAGTGAGCAAAATATTCCTGTAAGTGTAATGATGGCGCCAATTATACCAGGAATAAATAATTACGAAATACCTGCAGTAATTGAATTAGCTGCAAAAGCGGGAGCTATTGATGCTTGTTATTCTTTAGTACGATTAAATGGTGCTGTAGGACCAATTTTTAAAGATTGGTTAGTACAGAATTTTCCTGATAGAGCTAACAAAGTATGGAATTTAATATGCAATACACACGGCGGAACAGTAAGTAATAATAAATTTGGTGTACGAATGCGAGGACAAGGAAATGTTGCTGAAAATATAAATCAATTATTCACACTATCTAAAACCCGGTTTATGAAAAGAGTTAAACCCTTTGAATTCAATTTAACTCTATTTAATTATAAACCGGGGGATAGCCAATTGCGTTTGTTTTAATAAGCTATTTGTTAATTATAGAAATAATGCAAGAAAGACTGTACTATTAGAAAGCACGAATAAACTGTTGATAGCTGCAAAATATATAAAGATATGCACGTAACATTAAAAGACGAACCAAATAATGGACAAACTATAACCATTAACAATAACTCGGTGACTATTTTTATTGGTAAAAATAGTGCAGGAAAAAGTCGGAAACTTCGTAGTATAAAAAATCAAAATAATAATTCTGCTATTCTACTTAGTAACAATTATGAAACTATTTAAGAGTTATGGCCAATTTTAAGACGACCCGAAATAATGACAAATAAAATAACCAATATCACTAGACGAAACATTTTTGACTTCATTCAAGCAGAAGGAATTTGGTGGTCAGGACGTATGACCGAAATTAATTTCCTATCTCGATTATTTGACTTAGAAAGAATGGAGTCTTTCGACAGTAGATTTAAAAATGTAGCAGGCGACATATGGCAACACAGAGTAAATAATCCAAATGACTGGGAGGACAATTGGATTTTTGGAGACAGTAGGTTCAACTTGCTGCATTGTGATGACTCAATCTTTTTGAATTTTCTATGTGAAATGATTCATCCTTTGGTTAGGGTTGACTCATCCGAAGTAAATAAGCTATTGCAAATTTTCAATGACAATTTGAACAACGATAGCTTTGAGATTGTCGAGAAGTCAAAAATTTCTAGTAAGCCATTATTTATTGGAAGACTCAAAATTTCCTGCAGTGAAATTACTGCTAAAAAAGGAAATGCATTAAAGCAAATACTTAATGCAGAGTATGTATCACAGCAAATAAACGTAATGGAAGTTTCAATAGAAAATGCTCCTCATGTTTCTATTGGGATAGCAAAAGAACTTATTGAAACTTGCTGCAAATCCGTCTTCGAAGAAAGAAACCAGACTTGTGATAAGAATTGGGACTTACCTCGATTAATGAAAAAGACAACCAAGTTACTAAAACTCACGCCTGACGATATTCCTAATGAAACCAAAGCAGCGACTTCTATTAAACAAATTTTAGGAAGCTTATCCTCTGTTGTTCAAGGAATCTCTGAAATAAGAAATGAATATGGTAGCGGACATGGCAAAGCCGGAAAATATAAAGGGCTTCAGCCAAGACATGCTAGATTAGCCGTTGGAGCAGCTTCGACACTTGCGATATATTTACTCGAAACGCATCAAATGAAGAAATAAAAAATTAGCTACAACAAGGTTTTGCGTCAGGCAGGCCGACAGTGCAAATAGAAACACCTGCCTAACGGCAAGCAGGTTTGAATAATTAATAAACATTGGTTCAGATAGACAGTTTTATGTTTTCAAAAGCCCACCAACGTCAAGCCCAAAACTTATACAATAAAAATATACCCTTATAAAACTAAATCCATTGAGAAAAATTGGGGAGATAAAAAATATATAAAGGATTAAAATTTAAAAAAATAAAAAAGCTCAAATTAAAAATTTGAGCTTTTAAAAATAAATCTTACTCGTTTTTAAATTACTTCAATTGCTTCAGGATATTTGCTCATCCATCTTTTTAAACTTTCTTTATTACGTACAATTATTATTGTTTTTTTATCAATGCGTAATTTTGTTAAATAAGTAGTACCTTTTACTTCTGGTTTTCTTACTGCTGTTTTCATATCTTTAGTTTTTTATAATTTTTATCTTTTTCGTTCTAACCTCACTCCAATTCAATATCTTTATAACACAAATTAAAGCAAATTGTTGTTGTATAAAAGTTAATATTCATTAATTACGTCTATTTAACTAAAATGTTATACAAAGCACTTAATAACTAAGATTAAATTATTACAAAATAAAAAAACTCCACAAAATGTGGAGTTTTTATTAAATAGTTAAACTAAAAATTTATTTTACTTGATTAATTACTGCTTTAAAAGCTTCTGGATGATTCATGGCTAAATCAGCTAATACTTTACGATTTAATTTTAAACCTTTAGCATTTAGTTTACCCATAAATTCGCTATAACTCATACCTTCGGCTCTAACACCTGCATTTATACGTTGTATCCACAAACCACGCATTGTGCGTTTTTTGTTTTTACGATCGCGATAAGCGTAAGTTAAACCTTTTTCTAATGTGTTTTTAGCAATTGTCCATACGTTGGCTCTTGCTCCCCAATAACCTTTGGTTAAATTTAGGATTTTTTTTCTGCGTGCCCTGCTGGCAACAAGATTGACTGAACGTGGCATTTTTTAATTTTTTTGTTTTTAAATGTTAGTGGCAATTTTACCTTAATTGCTCTTTTTACTAAAATTTTGGCTTATTAGGCCTTTAATTGGTTAAATTTTAAGAACTTGCTTATATTGCTAACATAAATTTTACGTTAGGTGTATCTGCAGCACATACTAAACCAGTTTTAGCTAAACCACGTTTGCGGTCTTTCTCTTTTTTGGTTAAGATGTGACGCTTGTAAGCATGCTTTCTTTTAATTTTACCACTTCCAGTTAAAGCAAAACGCTTTTTAGCACTGGAATTAGTTTTCATTTTTGGCATCTTATTGTTTTTAAAGGATGGCAAATTTACAAATTTATTTTCGATTCACAAATAAAATTTAAGCGTATTTAATAATTATGCCAAATAAACCTTAAATAAAACGCAAAAACATTACCTTTACCAGCCTAATTTATAATTTATGTTGCGTACACATACCTGCGGAGAGCTAAGATTAACAAACAAAAATCAAACAATAACCTTATGTGGATGGGTTCAAAAAACCCGTAATTTAGGAGGAATGACCTTTATAGATTTGCGAGATAGATACGGTATCACCCAATTAACCTTTAATTTAGATTGGGATAAAGCACTTTGTGAAGAAGCACGCGCATTAAGCAGAGAATTTGTTTTACAAATTACAGGTGAAGTTATTGAGCGAGAAAGTAAAAATTTAAACAACCCAACTGGCGAAATTGAAATTAAAGTAACACAATTAAACATTTTAAACGCCGCATCAACACCACCTTTTACTATTGAAGATGAAACTGATGGAGGTGATGAATTAAGAATGAAATACCGTTATTTAGATTTAAGAAGAACTGTAGTTAGAAAAAACTTAGAATTGCGCCACCGCATGGCTATAGAAACACGTAACTACTTAGATAAACAATTGTTTTTAGAAGTAGAAACACCTGTGTTAATAAAATCTACGCCAGAGGGGGCAAGAGATTTTGTAGTACCAAGCAGAATGAACAAAGGGCAATTTTATGCATTGCCACAAAGCCCACAAACATTTAAACAGCTGTTAATGGTAAGCGGTTTTGATAGGTACTATCAAATTGTAAAATGCTTTAGAGATGAAGATTTACGAGCAGATAGACAACCAGAATTTACTCAAATTGATTGTGAAATGAGTTTTGTTGAACAAGAAGATATTTTACAAACTTTTGAAGGTTTAACAAAACATTTATTTAAAACTGTAAAAGGAATTGATTTACCACCTTTTCCGCGAATGACTTATAGTGATGCCATGAACTATTATGGTAATGATAAACCAGACACTCGTTTTGAAATGAAATTAGTTGATATTAAACACTTAACAACAGGTAAAAATTTTAAAGTGTTTGATGAAGCTGAATTAGTTGTAGCTATTTGTGCTAAAGGCGCAGCTGAATACACTCGAAAACAGTTAGATGAGTTAACGGAATGGGTTAAACGTCCACAAATTGGAGCAACAGGGTTAATATATGCTCGTGTAAACACTGATGGTTCAATAAAAAGTAGTGTGGATAAATTTTACACAGAAGAAGATTTAAAACAATGGGCTAAAGCTTGTAATGCGACTGCAGGCGATTTAATTTTAATTTTAGCAGGAAAAACCGATAAAACACGTAAAGCAATGAGTGAATTACGTTTAGAAATGGGAACAAGATTAGGGCTAAGAGATAAAAATAAATTCGCCTGTTTATGGGTTGTTGATTTTCCTTTATTAGAATGGAATGAAGGCGATCCAAATTTACCAGATAGCTTACGTGGAAGATGGGTTGCAAAACATCATCCATTTACATCGCCAAAACCAGAAGACATAGAATTATTAAAAACAAACCCCGGAGAGGTACGCGCAAATGCTTACGACATTGTAATTAATGGTGTAGAAGTGGGCGGTGGAAGTATTAGAATTTATAATAAAAATTTACAAGCTTTAATGTTTGAAACACTAGGTTTTACAAAAGAAGAAGCACAAAATCAATTTGGATTTTTAATGAATGCGTTTGAATTTGGCGCACCTCCACATGGTGGAATTGCTTTTGGTTTTGATAGGCTTTGTAGTTTATTTGGTGGTGCCGAAAGTATTAGAGATTTTATTGCTTTTCCTAAAAATAATAGCGGAAGAGATATGATGATTGATGCGCCAAGCCTAATTAGCGGAGAACAGTTAAACGAATTAGCTATTTCACTAAAAAATTAAAATTTATTTTTTTTGAACAAAATTCATTTTTAACACTTTTAATTAAATCGATTTAGTAATTTTACACTAATTCATTAATCTATTTTACATGAAAAAATTATTTTTTAAACTTTTAATTCTTGGCGTTTTATTTACAAATGCACAAACAAACATTGGTGATACCATAAAAATTAAAACACTTAAATATGGAAGTGCAACACGCGATACATTTATAAACTTTCCAAACGGCAGCCAAACTTTTGAGAAAATTATTATGAAGTACAATATGCGTTGTAAAAATGGATTGATTTCAACACAAGCATCACCAAATTTAGGTTGTGGCGAGTGGGATTATTCATGTAATACATTTATTGTTGATTCAACCAAAATTGAATTAAATCCTAAAACCCAAAACAATCCTGTAATTAGTAATTTTACCGGTACCATTTTCCCATATTCAAACGCTCCGGTTTTTGATTACTATGATTTTGTACAAACAAATACTAATTTAAGTTCTGTTACTTCTGAAACTTTATTTACTATTGGAACAGGAACAAATGCGGTATCTAATATATTAAAGGCAAATGAAAAATCTGGTAAAACACAAATAATAGTAACTGCCTCTGAATTAATTAGTGCAGGTTTAACTGCTGGTCCTATCAATGGTTTCTTTTTAAATGTTGCCAATGCCGGTGGAACAGCTAATTTTTTTAAAGTAAATATGCAATTAATATCGCCAACAGTTTCTGTTATTTATGCAAACTCACCAACCGTTAGTGGATTTACTCAAGTTTACAATCGTAACTATACATTTGTAAATGGGAATAATAGAATTTTGTTTAGTACACCTTTTAATTGGGATGGTTTAAGTAATATTTTAATTGATTTATCTTTTACTAATACACAAGCCTCAAGTCCAATTATTTTTAATGGTGTTTTAACTTCAAGCAATACCGTAATGTATAGCAATAATAATTACGCCATTGATCTTTCAAACAATGGTCATGTAAATATAAACTCTACAAATCTTTCAACTATAACTAATGAAATTAGTGTTACTTTATGGGCATATGGTAATCCTGCCTTATTGCCAGCAAATACAACTATTTTATATGGCTGGTCTTCAAATCAAACCGAACGTCAGTTAAATATCCACTTACCATGGGGAGATAGTTATGTGCAATTTGATGCTGGATATTTATCTGGAGGATATGATAGAATTGGTAAATTAACAACTACTAGCGAAGCAGAGGGGCAATGGAATCATTGGGCTTTTACTAAAAATACAACAACTGGTGCAATGAAAATTTATTTAAATGGTGTGTTGTGGGCTTCAGGAACAAGTAAAACTAAACCAATGGCATTATTAAATTTAATATTAGGTAAAAATTATGCGTTAAACGAAAACTACAAAGGCAAAGTAAACGAATTAACTATTTGGAATAAAGAATTGGCAATTACCGAAATTCAAAACTACATGAATATTGCTATTCCTCCATCTCACCCAAATTATTCTAATTTAGTGGCTTATTATAAAATTAATGAAAGTACAGGTTTAACTATTGGTGATACTAAATTTTCAGTTAACTCAACAGGTAGTAATTTTAATTGGACATACGATCGCGGTAATACACTAACAAGAAGTTTTACAGAATCAAATTTAAAACCAAATTTTAATTTTTTTAGAGGTACTTATGTTACAACTACAAATACGCTAACCGTTAGAGACTCTGTACAACGATCTCCTAATGTAATTACTACTTACTCAATTACTAATAATTCAACTGTAACTCCAATGGCACATGATGCTGTAGTTTTAACATCTACAAGTTATACTTACCAAGCAAGTATTAGAAATATTTATGATGGTGATAATGGTAATATGTTAACTGGCACATTAACCACAATAGCCGATGGTTCCATAACTATTAATCAACTTCCTTATTTTGAAAGATTCCCTTATTATAACGAAATTATGTCGTTTGTAACACCATACGGTAAAGGATTAAATTTAGGAATTGACGGAAAAACTTGGTTTTATGATGTAACTGATTTTACACCATTATTAAAAGGACCAAAACGTTTAGTAATGGCTATGGGCGGACAAAACCAAGAACAAATGGATATTGATTTTTATTTTATTGTAGGTACACCACCGCGTAATGTTTTAGAATTTAACCAATTGTGGCAAGGTGCAGCAAGACAAGGCGATGCCTCAATATCAAGCATAAACAATGATATAAGATTCAATACTCAAAACGTTCCTTTACTAAGTACCGGTAAAGAATTTAAAATTCGTTCAACAATAACAGGCCATGGTTCTGAAGGAGAATTTGGACAAAATGGTGGAATTGTAACACATTCAATTAATGTAAATGGTGGTGTTAGTGAATTTGGATGGACACTAACTCAAGATTGTTCTATAAACCCCGTATATCCACAAGGCGGAACTTGGCTGTATGAAAGGCAAGGCTGGTGCCCCGGACAAGCAAGTTTATTAAAACAAAATTACATTACACCTTTAGTAACACCAGGTACAACCGTAAGTTTAGATTATAATTGTTCAGCTCCATCAAACACTAGTGGTGATTATAGATATATTGCAGCTCATCAATTAATAACATATGGCGGCGCAAACTTTAGTACAGATGCGGCCATTGTTGATGTTTTACAACCAAGTAATAAAGTTTTATATTCTCGTAACAACCCAATTTGCAGTAATCCAAAATTAGTAGTTCAAAATACGGGTTCAACAACAGTTACAAGTATTGCAATAGAGTATTGGTTAAATAATGTAACTGCAAAACAAACTTTTACATGGACAGGAAATTTAGCATTTATGGATAGTACAACAATTTATTTACCTATTGGTACATTATGGCAAAATGGTTTAGCAACAAGTAATAACGTTTTTAATGCTGAAATTAAAACGGTTAACGGTGTAGCAGATGATTATATTTATAATAATAAATACAGTTCGGCTTTTATAAATTCAGATATTTTACCAGATTATTTTTACATTGATATTAGAACAAATAATAATTTTAATATGAATGATTATAAGTTATATGATGATTTTGGAACCTTAGTAGGTTCAAGTACTTTTACTGCAAACAACACTGTATTTCAAGATTATTATACCTTAACAGGTTGTTACAGATTAATAATAAATGATTATGGAAAAGATGGTTTGTCTTGGTGGGCAAATTCAAGTCAAGGTTCTGGTTACGCAAGAATAAGAGATGGACAAACCAATGCTATTTTAAAAACATTTAATTCTGATTTTGGCTCTTTTATTGATTATAGTTTTAATGCAATGAACACAACTTCATTAAAAGAACAAGAAAATAAAATTAATTATTATGTGTTTCCTAACCCTGCAAACAATAAACTTTTTATTAATGGTATAAGGCAAGAAAACGCAACTATTACAATTACTGATGTTTTAGGTAAAACCGTAAAAGAATTTACTAACGGTTTGCAAAACGACATTGAATTAAATGTAAATGAATTTAAAAGCGGAGTTTATTTTAATACTGTAGCTGCAAACGGAAAATCAACAACTAAAAAAATTATGATTAATTAGTCAACCCTCAAAAAATTATATTTCTTTTTCCACTTTTTCTTAACAAAAAGTGGAGCAAAAGTCAAGGCGTTT
>CAZAPH010000101.1:0-9392 GCA_964487105.1 uncultured Akkermansia sp. | reverse complement strand
CAATTCCTGCACCAAGTGGTACTTGACCACCAACAATACCATGGCCGCCAACAAAATTATGTTCTTTACTAAAAATATGCATACTTCCACCTTTTCCTTTACTGCATCCTGTAATTTTAGCATACATTTCGGCCATAACATATTTAGGATGTAGGCCTAATGCAATAGGGTGAGCATGATCGCGATAAGCAGTAATATGTTTATCGTCTTTTTTTGTAGCACTAACAGTACCAGCTACAATAGCCTCTTGCCCAATGTATAAATGGCAAAAACCTTTAATTTTTTGTTGAACATAAACTTGACCTGTTTTTTCTTCAAACTTACGCATCAATAACATTGATTCGTACCATTTAAGATATTGTTCTTTCGTGAATTTTGTTTGTTTAGATGATACTTTAGCCATAGCTAATTAAATTAGTAATTGAACAAATTTAATACAATTTATTAGCTATTCATAATACCAATTAAATTTATACAAAAAAAGGTTGTGTAGTACAACCTTTATACCTCAAATTCGCAGTAAAATTCCTATTTTGAAGCTAAATTACTTTGTGAATTTGCGGTTAAATTTTCAATAAAGTTTTAATTTTTAAAATCCCATGTTTCTAAAAACTTGGTGGTGTAATTTCCGGCTTTAAAATCATCGTTATTCATTAATTTTAAATGAAAGGGAATTGTAGTTTTTACACCTTCAATTACATATTCACTTAAAGCTCTATGCATTTTAGCAATAGCTTCTTCGCGGGTTTGTGCAACAGTAATTAATTTACCAACCATGCTATCATAATTTGGAGGAATAGTATAACCGCTATACACATGAGAATCTACTCTAATACCATGGCCACCAGGTGTGTGAAGAGTTGTAATTTTACCTGGGCTTGGAACAAAGTTCATAAATGGATTTTCTGCATTTATACGGCATTCGATAGCATGTAATTGCGGATAATAATTTTTTCCGCTAATAGGAACACCAGCAGCTACAAGTATTTGTTCTCTTATTAAATCATAATCTATAACTTCTTCAGTTATGGGATGTTCAACCTGAATACGGGTGTTCATTTCCATAAAATAAAAATTACGGTGTTTATCCACCAAAAACTCTACAGTTCCTACGCCTTCATATTTTATTGAAAGCGCTGCTTTAACAGCAGCTTCGCCCATTGCATCTCTAAGTTCTGGAGTCATAAATGGGCTAGGTGTTTCTTCTACTAATTTTTGATGGCGACGTTGAATACTACAATCACGTTCGCTTAAATGACATGCTTTACCGTATTGATCGCCTACTATTTGAATTTCGATATGGCGAGGTTCTTCAATAAATTTTTCCATATACATGGCACCATTGCCAAATGCAGCTTCTGCTTCTTTGCTAGCACTTTCGTAATTAGGTTGCAAGTCTTCTTCTTTCCAAATAATCCTCATTCCTCGTCCACCACCGCCAGCTGTTGCCTTAATAATAACAGGATAACCAATTCTATTAGCATCTTTTTTTGCTTGTTCAATATCAGTAATTAACCCTTCTGAACCAGGAACACAAGGAACACCAGCCGCTATCATTGTGGCTTTAGCATTACTTTTATCGCCCATTTTGTTAATCATTTCGGGGCTTGCACCAATAAATTTTATTTTATTTTGAGCACAAATTTCGCTAAAACGAGCATTTTCACTTAAGAAACCATAACCTGGGTGAATTGCATCTGCATTTGTTATTTCGGCAGCAGCAATTATATTAGCCATGTTAAGATAACTATCTTTACTTTGTGGTGGGCCAATACAAACTGCTTCATCTGCAAATTTAACATGCAAACTATCTTTATCAGCAGTAGAATATACAGCTACTGTTTTAATACCCATTTCTCTACAGGTTCTAATAACACGTAGAGCAATTTCGCCACGATTGGCAATTAATATTTTTTTAAACATTTCTTTTATAAATTATAAATGTTGAATTACACCAAATGCCTTAATAGCAATTAAATGTAGTAATTTAAAAAATTAAGAAGGATCTACTAGGAACAAAGGTTGATCGTACTCTACAGGAGTAGCGTCATTAACAAAAACTTTTACTATTTTACCTTTTATTTCACTTTCAATTTCATTAAAAAGTTTCATAGCTTCAATTATACAAACTGTTTTACCAGCAGTAATTTCGTCTCCAACGTTTATAAATGCTGGTTTATCTGGACCAGCACTTCTATAAAAAGTACCAATCATTGGGCTTTTAATTGTTAGATATTTACTATCATCAGCATTACCAGCGTTATTTGCAGGGTTTTTTGTTTCAGTTAAAGGTGTAGTATTGTTAGCTTGAATTTGCGCAACAGGAGTTGTAATAATTTGCGGTTGTGCTACAACTGGTGCAGCTTGCATAACAACTTGTTGTTGATTTGAAACCTTTGGTGTTCTGATAACAATTTTAACTTCTTTTGTTTCTAGTTCAACTTCACTTACGCCGCTTTTAGATACAAACTTAATTAAGTCTTGAATTTCGGTTAATTTCATTTTTAATAATTGTGTAATAGTTAGTGGGGCAAAAGTAATGGTAATTTTGAGTTTTATTAGATTTTTTTGTGATTTTATTAACAAAAAACCTGTTTTTTAGTTAAAAAACAGGTTTTTTTCGATAAAAAGTAAAAATTAAATGGTTTAGCCTAATAAGGTTTTTTTAGCATCATCTAAAATATCAAAAGTTAATTCTTTAGTAGCTGCTTCTGCATAAATTCGTAAAACGGGTTCTGTTCCGCTTGCTCTAATCATTAACCATGTATTTTCATCAAAAAAGTATTTATAACCATCTAAATCATCAATTTTTGATACTTTATATTTACCAAACTGATTATATGAACCCGATTTACAATTTGTTAAAACTTTTTGTTTAATATCTTCACTAATATGAAGATCATTACGTTCGAACCAAAAAGTTCCGGTAATATCATACACTTCTTGAATTAACTCTTTTAAACTTTTTCCAGATTTAGCCATAAATTCCCAGATGGTTAAACCCATCCAAATGCCATCTCTTTCAGGAATATGTCCTTTAATGGCTATACCTCCACTTTCTTCGCCGCCAACTAAAACATCTTCGTTTACCATAATACCACAAATGTATTTAAAGCCTATTTTAACTACATCTAAAGGTAAATTATAGTGGGCGCACATATTTTTAATTTTTACTGTTGTACTAAAAGCTGTGGCAACCTTTCCGTTTAGGCCTTTATATTTTTTTAAATAATGAATTAAAAGTAAAATTATGTGGTGCGAATCAACAAAATTGCCTTCGTTATCATATAAACCTATTCTATCAGCATCTCCATCAGTA
The DNA here is from genome assembly GCA_964487105.1 of uncultured Akkermansia sp. Classification (GTDB taxonomy): domain Bacteria; phylum Bacteroidota; class Bacteroidia; order B-17B0; family Aurantibacillaceae; genus Aurantibacillus. Next base: position 6,073 of record CAZAPH010000101.1, on the reverse strand, counting down.
GCTAATCCACATGAAATTTTACCATTATTTTTAATAAAATTACTAAACTCTAATAAGTTTTTATGAATTGGTTCAGGTGCTTGCCCATGAAATCCAGGATTTTGGTCATATTGTAAATGATGTATTTCTGGGAATTAACGAGACATAACTCTTTGTCCTGCTCCAAACATACTATCATAAGCTAAATTTAAATTTGCATTTTTAATTGCAGCAATATCAAAATTTGCATTAACATGATTGATGTATAAATCTTCTAAGTTTACAAATTCTAATAAGCCTTTAGACTCTGCATCTTTAAAATTTATTGTTTTATAATTAGAATTAGATTGATCAGGGATTAAATCTTCGACCTCTTGTACTTGTTCTGGACCAAGAGGGCCACCGTAATGGGCTTTAATTTTATATCCATTATAAGATGGTGGGTTATGGCTTGCAGTTAAAATAATTCCTAAATTAGTTTTATATTTTACTGCACCTAATGAAATCATTGGCGTACTAACAAACCCTTTTGCTAGTAAAACTTTAATACCATTTGCTATAAAAACTTTAGCAGTAGTTTCTGCAAATAATTCACCTGCAAACCTACAATCATGACCTACAACAACGGAAGGTTGTTTATTAGTTTTGAGTAACCATTTAGAAGTAGCTTCGGTAACCCTAGCGACATTTTCAACTGTAAAATCTTGAGCAATTATTGCTCTCCAACCATCGGTTCCAAATTTAATTTTATCCATACTTAATGTGTTATTTTTAATGAAATTTCTTTGGCAAGTGCCATAAATTCTTCATTTGTAAATTTTAATTTTTCATTTGTAAAATTACAATCATTTATAGTGTTTATAGGGATTAAATGAATATGTGCGTGAGGCACTTCTAATCCAACTACATGCATACTAATTCTGTTGCAAGGTATTATTTCTTTAAGAGAATTTGAAATTTTTTTGGTAAACGCTAAAAGGCTGCTATAATTTTTTTCTGGTAAATCAAAAAGGCGATCTACTTCTAACTTTGGGACAACAAGTACATGGCCTTTTTTTAAGGGGAAAATATCTAAAAATGCAAAGTTAAGATCATCTTCAGCAACTTTAAAACATGGAATTTCGCCATTAATTATTTTAGTAAATAAACTGGGCATTAAATGGAAATATTTGTAATTTCAAACGTTACTGAGCCAGCAGGCACTTGAACATCAACCTTTTCGCCTATTTTTTTGCCTAACAATGCTTTACCAATAGGCGAATCAACAGAAATTTTACCAGATTTTAAGTCAGCTTCTGATTGAGCAACTAAAGTGTATTTCATTGAAGTGCCATTTTTTATATTTTTAATAGCAACTGTGGTTAAAATACTAACTTTACTTAAATCTAATTGAGTTTCATCTATAATACGAGCATTAGCAATAACTTCTTCCATTTTTGCAATTTTAACTTCTAGCAAAGCTTGTGCTTCTCTAGCTGCATCATATTCAGCATTTTCGCTTAAATCGCCTTTATCTCTAGCTTCAGCAACAGCGTTGGTGCAGTTTTTTCTTTCAACTGTTTTGAGATGATGTAAATCTTCTTTAAGCTTTTTTAAGCTTTCCTCGGTATAATATCCTAATTGTGACATAAAATTAAGTTTCTATAAGCAAAGAATCCCGTCTCGTATTAACGAGATTCGGGACTCAAATTCTTTGAAACAAAGATAATAAAAAAAATTATAAATTCAATCTTAAACCAAAAGTATGTGAACCACCAAATGGGTTTGTAAAACGGTAAGAATAATCTAAACCAACAGTAGATTTTTTATCATTAAATGGTACTTCAAAAGTAGCGCCTAAAGCTGGGCCAGTAAAAGCGGTTCTTCTATCTGTTGTGCTTGTTATACCTTTTTCATACATATAACCAGCTCTAAGCATTAACATTTCTTTCCATCCATACTCAATTCCAAATAATAAATTATCATAAGTAAAAGAGTTAGAAGTAAAAGTACCGTTAAAAGTAACTCTGTGTTTTTTTGAAATTCCTGTACTATCTTTTAATAAATACCAATCGTAACTCGTACCAATATTTACTAAAGCGGGTAATTCAAAAGCACTTGAACGATTATTTACTGTTAATTCATAATTACTGCCATAATTTACACGAGCTTGTCTGCTTAAACCATCACCTCTATAAGTCATTTTAGGTCCCCAATTTTTTAAAGCAATACCAATATGAATATTGTCGTATTTTCCTGTATGGTATTGAATACCAGCATCAATTGCTACACCTCTAGCTGAAACGTTTGGAATTTGCTCGCTAATTAATTTAACATTAATTCCACCATAAATATTATCAGAAAACATTTTTGCGTAAGACATACTAATATTGTAAAAAGTAGGAGAATATGTTCCTAAACCGCCTTCGGGTTGATCTTCGGTAGTTATATCAATTTTACCTGCGTTAATACTCATTACACCAAAACCAATAGTACCCGTTTCGCCAACGCCTTGGGTTAAACCAAAAGTATTAATATTTATACCTGTACCTTGTAACCATGCTGAACGGTTAATCATAACTTCGGTTTTTCTGGTAAAAGCAGTACCTGCAATATTTAAAAATTGTGCTTCAAGCCCACGTACTTTTGCAGAATTTGAACCAACCATACCAGAGTTTCTCGCATAAGGATTAATTAATAACTGACTTGCGCCTGCTTGTCCTGCACGTTCAGGATTTCCAGCAAAAGCATTACAAGATAACAGTATTGCTATACACAAACTACTATATTTTAAATTTTTAATCATATCTAAATAATTCAACTAAATATTAATAATTTTGAACATCAAGTGGTCTGATAACGCCAAACCATTTCACTATTTTTTCACCAATTCCTGGAGCGTCAATATGGAAGATATATAAACCACTAGCAATAGTAATATTACTTTGGTTTTTTAAATCCCAATCCATATAAGGAATGCGTTTAGTTTGTCTAATATCAGTATTTCCAATAACTTGGTCTTCTTGATCGCTAACATCACGTTTTAAAGTTCTAACCAAAGTACCATTCATTGTAAAAATTTTCACTGTACATTTATTTGGTAAGTTAGTAATTCTCACTCTGTTATCAATTCTATTGGCTTCGTAAGAAGAACTTCCGTAATAAGGATTAGGAACAATTTTAATTAAATCTAACGCATTTTTTGCAACATCATTTTGATTTACTAAAGTTGAAATTTCTGATGTGTTAAATCTATATAAAGGGATATTTCCATTTTGTGGAGTAGTAGAAACAATTGTAGTTTGTTGTGCTGCATTAGTTACAGTTGTTAATGCACCAGCTACTGGTTGATTACCATTTGCACTTAATACCTCTACTGTACTTGTTGATACTCCACTGTAACCATATCTATATGGTTTAGAAACATTAATGTTTATTTTAACATCTGAAGGCATATTAGCAGGGTTTTTAAATTCACTACCAGTAGTTACCATTGGCATTGAAACCCACATAATATCTCTTTCAATTGCATTTAATGGAATATAACCTGTACTACCTGTTGCTAAAATTGAACTACCAAAATATTTATTTAGTACATTCATAACATACGCACCTTGATCATATCTAGGACATCCAGATACAGTACCACCAATATAAAATGGCGAACTTGCATCTGACCAATCTGCAGAAGGGGCGCCGGTTGGGAATACACCTTTAGATGTATTTGCACCAAATACATATATAAAATGTTTACCTCCAAAAGCAAAAGAGTATGGTGTACTTCTATTAGCAGTTGGGTTCCACATCATATCATCACCATTATTAATTCTTTGGTAGCTATCTTCACCAAACATCATATTTAAACGTTCTCCGGTTTCTTTGCAAATTGCATATCCAGGGAACCAACCCATACCAGTAGCCGAAGTTAAATTAGCTTCGCTTGAGTTACCACCTTGAGCAACTGTAAGTCCATTTTTATCAACAGAAGCATGTTTTCTTGGAGAGAAAAACACTGCATTACCTTCACTTAACTCTGCTCTTTCTTGCATTTCAATAACAGGGCAACGTGTCCATTTTGATTTATCTCTTGTTAATACAATCAATACACTTCCTAATTTTCTCAAATCAGTATTGTAGTTATTTTGAGGAAATGAAGTTGCTAATAAACCATAATATGAGGCTATATTTGCCGTTTGAACTCCTCCTTCAGAGTTTAAGTATTTTTTATTTTCATTCCATACTGCACTTCCAAAACCAGGGCCTCCAAAAACTCTCGCAAACCCGTTATTTAAATTACTTCCAGATGCAATTGTATAAACTGAAGCACATAATGCATAAGGTGCCCATGTACCTCCTAAAATATTAGCAAAACGTTTTTCTGGATCCATAAACGCATAGCCATTTTCACCTATTTTTTTATAATAGGCATCGGCGCCAATATCAGCGGCATTAGTACCCAAAGGAGATGTTTTTGATCCTTTTAATGCACCAGACTTTATCCAGTTTGTAGGTGAAACTCCATCATCATCAACAACAGAATTTAACCATGAATTAGTACCATTTAGGTATTGAATTGAAGCTCCTAAAAAGGCATTTGTTTCTGGTCCTGCATAGGTTTCGTCTAATGTAGCAAAATCTGTAAATTTATTAATGTCGCCAGCAGGATCAGCAACTTGACGAACAGCAACAGATAAACCAATTTCAGGGAAATAAAATTCGTTATTAACTTTTATTGATTGGTAGTAATAATCTGTAACTGTACCACTTGGTGTAGCTACAATTGTTCCTGAAGGTGTGTTTGGATAATATTTTTTTCCATCACCTTCATTGATTAATACCCAACTTGTTGAATCAGTATATAAATCGCCTAAATATCTTGTAACTGTACTTGATGGTAATGCTAAAGAGTTAGTGGCTGTAGTATTGTTTACACGATTTTTAATAAATTTAAATGTAAAATTAGAGTTTACTACATTTAAAGGGTCAACTACTTTAATATTTACAGGGCCAGCTCCATTTTCGTAGGTAATTTCTGGCATAAAATTATTTGCAACTATTGCATCTTCTGAGGTTTGTGTTAAAATTAATTGATTACCTCCATTACCTTGTCCTTCAACTCTAGTTAACTTAGGGCCAAAACCATAAGCTGATTGTGCAACAGTACCATCTTTTTCAACTGAAGGTATTGCAGGAATACCAGCTGCTTTTTTAATTTTTCTACCTTCTAAATATGGCCTTTTTTGACCTAAATAGTTTGCTGCTGAGTTAGTAGATGGGCTAACATTATTAGCATAGGTTAAATAATTGTTATGAGCATAAGCAACAGAAATAAAATAGTAGGTTTTATTATTTACAAAACGCTTATTGTCTGAAGTTGAAAATGCATCATCTTGTAATTTAAATGTTGTTACAATTCCATCATCAGCACCTTCAACTTTAATTTTAGGAACAATATCTCCAATATTATTATCAACTTCCCAATTTATTAATCTGCTAATACCATTTTTAATATCACATTGAAAAACAGGTTTAGCTTTTGTAACATCAGATAAGTCTGTTGAACTTACATTAGCATCTTTAACTTGATAAATTATATAACCTTCAAAACGGTAATTTTTATCTGGATTTGCTAAAGCTTGAACTGTAGAACTAGGGTCTGAAATAATAGAAATATCTTCTTCTTTATAATCATTATTATAAACGCTGTAATTATTTGTTCCTTTGTGGTTTACTAAATAAAACATCAATTCTTTATCCATTTCTTGAATTACCATTTCTGGTGCTTCTGGACCATCTAATAATTTAAAGCATTTATCAAATAACGCTTGAGCTTTATCATCAGCAGCAAGTAATAACTTTAACGACTCAATGTTTCCACCTTTAACAGGAGATTGAGCCCAAGGAATACCAAAAGTAATATCATTTACAGCACCTGGTTTTAATGTAAAAGGACCAGCAGATTGTAAGAAACGTCTGTCACCAGCTAAATTACCTGCTGTTAATTCTGTCCAACCTGTATTGGTTACCGGACTTCCATCATATACAAATGTTGAAGGAGAAGTACCACCATAACCATTACCACCAGTTGTAAAAGGTGAACCATCTTTCCAAAAAC
>CAZAPH010000100.1:0-9608 GCA_964487105.1 uncultured Akkermansia sp. | reverse complement strand
AAACAAAACAAGAAGCAGCTTTATCTATTTTTGAATATATTGAAGCTTTTTACAAAACGAAGGCATAAACAATTAAAAAATTAACTATCTTAGAGTATCAAAAATCAATTAATAATAACTTAAAAAATGGGGCTTAATGCTAACAAATTTCTGTCCACTTTTTGTTTGGAACTCCAAATAATCGATACAAATGGATCTTCGTCAAATTTTTTACAACTAAACACAAATAAAAATGCTATTAAAATAAATAGTATAATCCTGTTTTTTTTCATTATATAATATATAAAATTTATTTATTTATAAAAGTTTTCAATTCTCCTCGATAGGAATTTACAAACTTATAGCACAAAATATTTATTTCCAACCAAGCAGCGTTTAAAACCATTTTTTTGTTTTAATACTAATTTACAAAATAAAAAGAGATTGTAAATAGGGTAATTGTTAAAATAAATACACTTATAAATTTAAACTTAGTTTACTTCATTAAAAAAAATTATACTGATTTTTTAAATAATGTTATTATAAACGAATTAATAATTTAATTTTACGTCAAAAATTTACGAATGAAAATTGCTGTTGTAGGTGCAACCGGTTTAGTTGGCACAAAAATGCTGCAAGTATTAGCAGAAAGAAACTTTAATATAACTGAATTAATTCCTGTTGCTTCTGAAAAGTCGGTTGGAAAAAAAATAAACTTTAAAGGAAAAGATTATACCGTTCATAGCATGCAACAAGCCATTGATGCTAAACCAAACATTGCATTATTTAGCGCAGGAGGTTCCACTTCTTTAGAATTTGCAGAAAAATTTGCGGCTGTGGGCACCACTGTAATAGATAACAGTAGTGCATGGCGAATGGACCCCACAAAAAAATTAGTAGTACCCGAAGTAAATGCACATGTTTTAACCAAAACAGATAAAATAATTGCAAACCCAAACTGTTCAACCATACAAATGGTGGTGGCTTTAAATCCTTTGCATTTAAAATACAAAATTAAACGCGTTGTAGTTAGCACTTACCAAAGCGTAACAGGAACTGGAGTTAAGGCTGTAAACCAATTGATGAACGAACGAACTACTGGTTTAAGTGCAGAAATGGCTTACAAATATAAAATTGATATGAATGCCATACCGCAAATTGATGTTTTTTTAGATAATGGTTATACCAAAGAAGAAATGAAAATGGTAAATGAAACTAAAAAAATTATGAGCGATAATTCTATACAACTTACCGCTACAACCGTTCGTGTACCAGTAATGGGTGGCCATAGCGAAAGTGTAAACATTGAATTTGAAAACGATTTTGATTTAAAAGAAGTTAATGAAATTTTAAAAAACAGCAAAGGCATTATTGTACAAGATGATTTACCAAACCAAATTTATCCAATGCCTATTTGGGCACACGATAAAGATGAAGTTTTTGTTGGAAGAATAAGACGAGATGAAAGCCAAAAAAATACTTTAAACATGTGGATTGTGAGCGATAATTTACGAAAAGGCGCAGCCACTAATGCAGTGCAAATAGCTGAATATCTGATAGTTAAAAATTTAATAAATTGATTTTAATCATTTTTGTTAATAAAGTGTTAATTTTTTACTAAAAAATCGCATAAGTATTTGTTTATCTCAAATAAAATGACTTATTTTGAGCACAAATTTTAAAATTAAAAAAACATGAAAAAAATTACTATTTTAGCTGTTGCCTTAGTTGCAATGAGCTTTGCTTCTTGTAAAAAAGAGCGTACTTGTGATTGTACAGTTACTTCTACAACTGGAAGTGTAACTTCTACATCCACTAATTCAACTAAAATTGAAAAAATCTCTAAAGGTGATGGTGTTGCTGTTTGTCAAAAAACTACATGGACTAATACTCCAGGTTCAGGAAATGCAACAACTACAACTTCTGATTGTAAATTAAAATAATTAATTAAAAACTTTTAAAATTATAAAAATGAAAAAAATAATATTATTAGCTGCCGTTGTTGCTTTAACAACAGTATCATGTAAAAAAGAACGTTCTTGTTCTTGTACTGTAACTTCTACTTCAACTACAACAATTGGTAGCTCTAGCTCTACTGCAAGTAGCACAAGTACAAATAAACAAACTAGAGAAAAAGATACTAAAAAGAATTTCAGAAGAGATTCTGAGTGTTTTAACCATGAAACAACACAAACAAATTCTTTTACTGGTGGTTCAACTACTACTGTTGATAAATACGATTGTTCTTTAGACTAATTAGTTTATAGAAAATAAAAAAACCCTGCTAAAAAGCGGGGTTTTTTTATGCCCAAAACACAATATTTTTTTAATTGTATTAGTATAATTCGGGTAAAATCTTATCTTTGCACCCTTAAATTTTTTTAAACACTATGCAAAACAAAGGTGCCGTTAAAATATTTGCTATACTTTTAGGATTAGCTTGTATTTTTTATTTATCATTTACTTGGATTACTCGAGGAGTAGAAAGTGATGCTGCAGCATTTGCAGAAACTACAGTAAACTCTCAAAAAGTATTAGCTGCAATTAAAGATTCTGCTAAAGGCGATGCCAATTTAGAGGCTAAGTTAAAATCGCATTTTCAAACAATTTACGAGGATAATTACTTAGATTCGATGAAAAAACAACAAGTGTATCCTTTATTTGGATATACTTATGAACAATGTAAAAAGAACGAAATAAACCTTGGTTTAGATTTACGTGGTGGGATGAATGTTACCATGGAGGTTTCGGTTTACGATATTATCTTAAATTTAAGTAATGATAGTAAAGATCCTGCATTTTTAACAGCGTTAAAAGATGCTCAAAAAAACTTAGGCGTTAACAATAACGATGATTTTATTAAATTGTTTGAAAAAGCATACAATCAAAAAAATCCTAACGGACGTTTAGCACCTATTTTTCAATCTATTGAAAACAAAAGTAAAATAACATTTAACTCTTCAAATAAAGAGGTAATTGCTTTTATAAGAGAACGTGTAGATGAAGCAGTAGCAAATGCTGAAAAAACATTTAGCTCTCGTATAAATAGATTTGGTGTATCGCAACCAAACATCCAAAAATTAGAAGCAAGTGGCCGTATTTTAGTAGAATTACCGGGTGTAAAAGATAAAGAACGTGTGCGCGAATTATTACAAGGTACTGCAAATTTAGAATTTTGGGAAACTTACGAAAATGGAGAAATTGCCCCTTTATTAGATAAAGCAAATACAGTTATTGCTAATGAATTAAACGGCGTAAAACCTGTTGTTGTTGATACTTTAGCAAAAACAGATTCAGTTTCGGTTATAACTAATACTTCTATTTCTACTACAACTGTTGCTTCAACTAACACAATGGTTAGCGATTCAACTAAAAAAGATACAACAAAAGTTGCATCAACAAGTACTGTAAACCCTCAAGATACTGCAATTAAAGGTTTCCAAAAACGAGTTCCTTTATTTTCTGTTTTTCAAAATGCGTTTCCTTTAGTTCCTTTAAAAGGTAGAGTTGTAGTTGATGAAAAAGGAAACCCTAAACAATATGCAGAAGGGCCTATTGTTGGTTTAGCAACTTCAAAGGCAGATACTGCTAAAGTAAATAAATTATTAAAAATTGCAATCGCTAAAAATGTATTCCCTGCACGTTTACGTTTTATGTGGAATAACAAAGAAATTGAAAGTAAAGATGCCGAAGGAAATGTAGTTGGCGGTTATTTTGAATTATATGCTGTAAAAGCAGATAGTAAAGGGCGCGCCGCTTTAAGTGGAGATATTATTACAAGTGCACGTAAAGAGTACGACCAACAAAGTGGAGCTTCACCAAATATTGGTATGAGCATGAATAACGAAGCTGGCCAAAAATGGAAAAATATTACAGGTTCTAATAAAGGAAAATGTATAGCTGTAGTAATGGATAATATGGTGTTTAGTGCACCACGAGTTAATGCCGAAATTTCTGGTGGGCAATCTCAAATATCAGGTTATTTTACAGATGCTGAGGCTGTTGCTCTAGTAGCTTTTTTAAGTGCTGGTAAATTACCCGCTCCTTCTCATATTTTTGAAGAAATTTTGGTTGGACCAACTTTAGGTCAAGAAGCTATCGAATCTGGTTTAATGAGTTTTGCAATCGCCTTAGTTGTAATTTTTGTATTTATGGCATTTTATTACAGTAAATCTGGTTTAGTTGCCAATGTTGCATTAATTGCAAATATGTTTTTTATAATGGGTATTTTGACCTCATTAGGCGCAGTGTTAACCTTACATGGTATTGCAGGTATAGTATTAACCAATGGTTTAGCTGTTGATGCTACCATTTTAATATTTGAACGTGTACGTGAAGAATTAGCAGAAGGTAAATCAACTTCAGCAGCTATTAAAGAAGGGTTTAAACATGCAATGAGTTCAATTATAGATTCAAACGTAACTCTAGCTATTTTAGCTGTAATTTTATATGTGTTTGGTAGTGGCCCTGTACAAGGATTTGCAACTACTTTATTTATTGGTATTTGTACTTCTTTGTTTTCTGCAATTTTAATAACACGCGTTATTTTTGAATGGATGCTTGAGAAAAAAATGGAAGTACCATTTGATACTGCAACTACTAAAAATGCATTTAAAAAATTATCGTTTGATTTTGTTGGTAAACGTAAAGTTTATTATGCTATTTCAACGGCGGTTATTGTTTTAGGTGTAGTATTTTTTATCAAAAATAAAGGCTTAAATTTAGGTGTAGATTTTAAAGGAGGAAGAACATATCAAATCCGTTTTGATAAAGACGTAAATACAGAAGATATTAAAACTGCTTTAGCTCCAGCATTTGGAGGTGCTCCTGAAGTAAAAACTTTAGTGACAAAAAACCAAGTAAAAGTTACTACTACATTTAGAGTTTCTGATAATAACCCTAATACGGATAAAGAAGTTGAAGCTGCTATTAAAGCCAGTTTAGCTTCTGTTGCCGGTAATGGGGAAATTATGCAATCGCAAAAAGTTGGACCAACAATTGCTACAGATATTGTTTATGGAGCATATGGCGCTATTTTATTTTCATGTTTAATGATGTTTATTTACATTGTTGTTCGTTTTAGAAAATGGCAATATGGTTTAGGTTCTGTAGTTGCTTTATTTCATGACGTGTTAATTGTATTGTCTTTTTATACCATTTTTGATGGTATCTTACCTTTCTCTTTAGAAATAGGACAAGATTTTATAGCCGCAATTTTAACTGTAATGGGTTATACAATGACTGAAACAGTTGTTGTGTTTGACCGTATTAGAGAACGTTTAGCTACTAATAGTAAATTAGATGTTGCAGGTGCTGAAAGAAATAAATTAATTAATTACGCTTTAAACAGTACGTTAAGTCGTACAATATTAACGTCATTAACTGTTTTCTTTGTGTTATTGGTAATATTTATTTTTGGTGGTGAAAGTATAAGAGGATTTATTTTTGCTTTATTAATTGGTCGTATAATCGGTACGTACTCATCTTTATGTATTTCAACACCAATAGTTGTTGATTTTGATAAAGGTGGTGAAACAAAAAAATAATTCTAAAATAAAAAAGCGCAAATTTTGCGCTTTTTTATTTTCAAGTCTGTAAATAAAATTAAGAAAAGATTAAAATGAAATTTCATAAAGAAGGTTATGCTAGTTTAGTAATTGTTATTTTGTTTAGCATTATTATATGCGGTATTGCACATTATTTTTTTAATGAATTTGTTATTGCAAAATTAGTTGCTTACACATTAAGTATATTTTTATTAATTACTATTTTACAGTTTTTTCGCCACCCTAAAAGAAAATTTACTTTAGGCGAAAATTTAATTATTTCGCCGGCTGATGGTAAAATTGTTGTAATTGAAGAAACCACCGAAAACGAATACTTTAAAGATAAGCGATTGCAAGTGAGTGTTTTTATGAGTCCTATTAATGTTCACGTGAACCGTTATCCAATTTCGGGTATGGTAAGTTTTTTTAAATATCATCCAGGTAAATTTTTAGCTGCATGGGAACCAAAAAGTAGTACCGAAAATGAAAGAACAACTGTTGTAGTTAAACATAAAAATGGCACCGAAATTCTTTTTCGTCAAATAGCTGGTGCATTAGCGCGACGAATTGTGTGGTATTGTAAAGAAAATGATAAGGCAGAGCAATGTGGAGAAATGGGTTTTATAAAATTTGGATCGAGAGTAGATTTATACTTACCAATAGGCACAAAATTAAATGTAAAAATTGGTGATGTTGTAAAAGGTTCGCAAAGTGTTATTGGCGAAATTTAATATTTAAAATTTTATACCTACAACACATACATCGTCAGTTTGTTCTAAACTACCTTTCCAATTTAAAAATGTATTTTTAATTTCATTTTGTTGTTCATTTATGCTTAATAAACAACAACGTTTAAGTAAACTTTCAAACTGTTTACGCATAAATTTTTTACCATCTACGCCTCCAAATTGATCAGCAAAACCATCGGTAAACAAATAAATACAATCGTTTTTTTGTAACTGTTTGGTATGATTGGTAAAAGGTTTAATTGTATCATTAATGTTACCAATTGCTTGTTTATCTGCTTTTAAAAGCTCTATTTCGCCTTTATGTGCGATATAAATAGAGTTGTTTGCTCCAGCAAAAGAAATGGTATAGTTATTAAAATCAATTGCAACAAAAGCAATATCCATTCCATCTCTAATTTCTTCACCGTAACCATTATTTAAAGCGTTAATTATTTTGTTATTTAAAAAATCTAATGCTTGTGCTGGTGAGTTAACAGTTTTTTCAGTTGCAGATTGATGTAAAAAGTTACTGCCTAATAAACTCATAAAGGCGCCTGGAACACCATGTCCTGTACAATCTCCAACCGCAATTAAATGAAATTCTTTTGATTCGCCTGATGCAGGTGTAGTATTAATTTTTCTTGCCCAATAAAAGTCCCCACATACTATATCTTTAGGTTGATAAAAAATAAAATAGTTGTCATTAAAATAACTATCCATTAAATTTTTTGATGGTAAAAGAGCTTCTTGTAACCTACTGGCATAACGTAAACTACTTGTTATTTCAATATTTTTATCTTCAACTTCTTGTTTTTGAATAAAAATAATGTCTTTACTTTCTTCTAACTCTAATCTACTTTTAATTTCGTTATAGGTTAGTTTATAACGTTGCCTAATTATAAAAACGCTTGCCACTAAAACTGTTATTAAGAGTAAGCCTCCATTCGAAACATATTCGTCAATGCTTAAATTACTATTAAGTTTGTAAAATAATATAATTGAAACAACTGTACCAATTAATAGAACAATCGAATAAATTAATTCCCATAAAACAAGCATACCTGCACAAATAAATAAGGCCATATAAGCAAATGTGTGTTTTTGAAAATGAATTACATCCATCATACTCCACATATAAGCATTTTGAATTGAAATCCCTAAAATAAACACAAACATACAGGTGTAAATGGATAACTGAAATTTAAGTTGCCTGAGGATTAAACAAACTAAACATATTAAGCAAACAGTTAATCTGAATAAAAAAAAAGGCAACCATAAATCTTTAATTGTAAAATAATCACCTAAACTCCATAATAAATTTAATCCAATTCCAATCCAACAAGCTAAAACATGAAAACGTTCGGTTGATTTATGAAAAGCTTGTAATATTTTTTGATTTGTTACCACTCTAATTTCAAAGTTAATTGTATTTATTTTATAACAAACTAATTTATAAAAGTTTCGACTAGTTTTGATAATTTGTTGTTAATTATTTACATAACTTTAAGTATTTTATAATTAAATTCACATTCTAAAAATTATTTTTTATGTCTTATATTAATAATATTATTGCCCGTCAAATTTTAGATTCTCGAGGCAATCCAACCATTGAGGTTGATGTAATTACTGAAGCCGGAGTTTTAGGCAGAGCCGCAGTACCAAGTGGAGCCAGTACAGGCAGCCACGAGGCTGTAGAGTTAAGAGACAATGATAAAAGCCAATATTTAGGTAAAAGTGTAAACAATGCAGTTAATAATGTTAATACAATTATTAGAGAAAATTTAAAAGGCGCTTATCTTTTAGACCAAACAGCTATAGATTACACAATGCTAAACTTAGATGGAACGCCTAACAAAGCTAATTTAGGAGCTAATGCAATTTTAGGTGTATCTTTAGCTGTAGCTAGAGCGGCGGCTGAAGAAACAAGAATGCCATTGTATAGATATGTTGGTGGAGTTAGTGCAAATTTATTGCCTATTCCAATGATGAATATTTTAAATGGAGGTGCACATGCTGATAATGGAATTGATTTTCAAGAATTTATGATTATGCCCATTGGTGCAGAAACATTTAGTGACGGTTTACGCATGGGCGCAGAAATATTCCATCATTTAAAAGCAGTTTTAAAATCTCAAAAATTGGCAACCAATGTTGGAGATGAAGGTGGATTTGCCCCTGATTTTAAAAATAATGAAGAAGCAATAAAAGCTGTTATGCAAGCAATTGAAAAAGCAGGTTATAAACCAGGCGAAGATATTTATATTGCTTTAGATGCCGCTAGTACTGAATTTTTTAATGCTGATGAAAAAGTATATCACTTTAAAAAATCAACAGGTGATAAATTAACTATTAGTCAAATGACAGATTATTGGGCAGATTGGTGTAAAAAGTACCCAATAATTAGTATTGAAGATGGTTGTAGTGAAGATGATTGGGATGGTTGGGGACAATTAACACAAAAAATAGGAGATAAAGTTCAATTAGTTGGCGATGATTTATTTGTTACAAATGTAAATAGATTAGCAGAAGGTATAAATACTGGTGTAGCAAATTCAATTTTAGTTAAAGTAAATCAAATTGGTACATTAACCGAAACAATTAATGCTGTAAATTTAGCACATACTAATTCTTACACATCTGTTATGAGTCATAGAAGTGGAGAAACAGAAGATACTACAATTGCTGATTTAGCAGTTGCATTAAGTTGTGGACAAATAAAAACTGGAAGCGCAAGTAGGAGCGATCGTATTGCAAAATACAATCAATTACTTAGAATTGAAGAGCAATTAGGCGGTACTGCAAGATATTTAGGTAAATCGTTTAAGTTTGTACCTTAATTGTGTAAAGCTTATCAAATAATTATAAAAGGTAAAGTGCAGGGCGTTGGTTTTAGAGCTAACGCCCATGCTTTTGCACTTAAAAATAACCTTTTAGGCTTTGTGAAAAACTTACCCGATGGCAATGTTTTTATACATGCCGAAGGCGATGAAGAAAATATTAACCGTTTAATTGAATGGTGTTATGTTGGACCTAGGCTTGCCCAAGTAACCGAAGTACTAGCTACTGAAGTTCAAAACAATAACTGTAAAACCTTTGAGCTTTTAAGGTAAATAGAGTTTTATAAATTAGCTAAATAAAAAATTACGCTAATTAAAATACTAAATAAAAATAGATTAACTACCCATTTTGTTGGAGCTTGCCCAATACCACTTACATTATTTGCCATAGCTGCAGCCATAACCAAACCTAATTGCCAAATAGGAGCATCATTAGCTAAAACTTGCATGGCTGAAATTGCACCTAATACCAAAGTGATTTAAATATTAGTCCAAAATTGATTTAAAAAGATATATTC
>CAZAPH010000099.1:3075-10206 GCA_964487105.1 uncultured Akkermansia sp. | reverse complement strand
AACAAAAAATTCAGTTGAAGAATATTCAAAAAACCTATTTACAAATCTTTCAGAGTTAAGAATTGAAGCGTGTGGTCCAACATTAACTGTTTTTTTAGTTTTTTCGTTAAATATTGAAAAACCATCGCCATCAATTGCTGTATAAACTAAATGATTGTTGAATTTACTAGCATAACTAATTTTTACAAAATTATTTTGAAATGAATATTTTGGGTCATAGTAATCTTTTTTTATTATTTGTAAATTTGGTTTTCGGTTAGTTATTTTTTGTAAGCCAATATCGGTGCCAATCCAAAGTATATCATTATCATCTTTATAAATTGCCCATACTTTATTACTCATTAATGAGTTCGAATTTGCAGGGTTGTGTGAATATGTTTTAAATTGTTTTTTATCAATATCAAATGAGGTAACTCCAAAACTCCAAAAACATTGCCAAATAGTGTTATCTCTGGTTAAATGAAATGTAATGTTAGAGAACCAATTATTGGGTGCTTTATAAAATTGTTGTTTATTACTACTAGTGTTAATTGAAATTAGTCCATCGTCAACACTTACCCAAATATTTCCTAAGTAATCTTCTGATAAGCCGCTAATATTTGCGCTTCCTCCTTTGTTTGTAATTTCAAATTTAATTACCGAATGTTTATTTATATTGCATTTAAATACAGCAAGATCAAAACTTCCGGAATAGTTGTTTTTTTTACAACCTGCCCAAATGTTTCCTTTTTTATCTGCATAAACCGAAAGTACATCCCAATCGTTAAGTAAAGTTGATTTACCATGTTTTATAATTTCGATTTTATTTTTTAATTGGTTTAATTTTAAAAGTCCATGCTTTGTAGCTAATATTTTAGTCCCATCATTTAGTGTAGCTATAGCTTTAATTTGAATTTTTTCATCTAAATTAAATTGTTTGTTATCAAAAGGTATTTTACTAAACCTGTTTTCAGCGTAATGAAACCAACTAAGGCCATTTCCTGTGCCAACTAAAAAGTCGTTTTTATTTAAATTCGAAAAGCAATAAATTGATGGCCAATGAATAGAGTTCGTGTCGTTAGGTATATGCGTATATTTTTTAAATATATAGCCATCATATCGAGATAACCCGCTTATTGTGCCTAACCAAATATATCCTTTTTGATCTTGAAAAAAAGATGTAATAAAAGGAGTCCCTATACTTCTTGTGTTTACTACATCAATTATAGCTTCAGTTTCTGATTGCGCTTTTGAATAATTAATAAAAAAAACTGAAAACAAAAATAGAACTGTAATTTTTAAAAAACATTTTTTAAAATTACGTTGTTGTATAAATTCAGTTTCCCTAAATTGTTCCACTTTAATTATTAACAGTATTAGTTATATTTAAGTTTGTTTAGTCAAAAAATAGTTGTTTTTTTGACATAACACTCAAATATAATTAATTTAATAGTAATCTAAAGTAATTTAGATAAAACGACCCCAAAGCGATATATATCGCTAAAATTATTATACAAAGGCACGGGTGCACATCTTATAACATTAGGTTCGCGCCAATCTGGAATTACACCATTTTTAATTAAATCGTTGTAAAGTGGTTTTCCGTATCCATTTGCTACAATACTTATTTGACAGCCTCGGTTTTCATTAGGCGTAATAATTTGTAAACAATTATTTTTTTCTTTATTAATTTCTTTAACTATAAATTCTAAGTACGTTGTTAATTGTTTACTTTTTACAATAAGTTTTTCCATTCCAACTTCGTCAAAAATAGTTAAACTACTTAAACAGGCCGCCATACTAAATATTGGTGCATTACTTAGTTGCCACCTTTCTGCACTTTTAATAGGAACAAAAACTTTATCCATTAAAAATCGTGTTTTTTTATCATGTCCCCACCAACCTGCAAATAATGGTAAATTTGTATTGTTGTGATGTTTTTCATGTACAAAAGCACCTGCAACACTACCCGGACCACTATTTAAGTATTTGTAACTACACCAAGCCGCAAAATCCACATTCCAATTATGTAGTTGCAAATTAATATTACCTGCTGCATGCGCTAAATCAAAACCTACTAAAGCGCCGGCTTTGTGAGCAGCTTCTGTAATTAGTTGCATGTTAAAAACTTGGCCGCTAAAATAATTTACGCCTCCAATCATTACTAATGCTAAAGAGTCTTTATTTTGATTAATAGCATCAATAATATCATTTTGATTAATAGTATATTCTCCTTCTCGTGGCGAAATTTCTATAAGTGCTTCATCTACATTAAAACCATGAAAATTAATTTGACTTTGTAAAGCGTATTGGTCGCTAGGAAAGGCTTTTGCTTCACATAAAATTTTAAAACGTTGTTTTGTTGGTTTGTAAAAGCTAACCATAAGTAAGTGTAGGTTAACAGTTAGTTGGTTCATCATTATGGTTTCTGATGGTAAAGCCCCAACAATTTTTGCCATTTTTTCAGTGAGCAATTCGTGGTAGGGCATCCAAGGGTTTTTAGCTAAAAAATGACCCTCAACGCCAAATTGTGCCCAGTCATTTAATTCTTGCTCAATATAACTTTTTGTTTGTTTGGGTTGTAAACCAAGCGAGTTGCCAGTAAAATAAACTACTGGTTCATTATTATGCTGAGGAAAATAAAATTGATTTCTATACTCTTTTAAAATATCTTTTTCATCTTGAGCTTTCGCAAATTCTAAATTGTTTTGTAGTTCAGTCATTTTAACTTTTATAGTTTAAAAACAAATTTAATTATTTTTAAATAAAGAGAAATTAATTCTGAAGGTTAATGCTTCCAAAAAATTCTTTTGCTTTTCCTCCATCTAAAATAACGCTTGCTTTATAGTTGTAAATACCATTAGGGCATTTTTTTCCTTTAAATGTTCCATCCCAGCCTGTATCTATATCATTGGTGTTAAAGATTAATTCACCCCATCTATCAAAAATTAATAATTTATAGCTATTTACATTTACCCCTTTTGGTTTAAATATGTCATTTAATCCATCTTGATTAGGTGTAAATGCATTTGGGAAATATAAAGCAAATTCATCTTCTATTTTTACAAGTTTTGTTATACTTCCTCTACAGCCTTTATTTGATGTTACTGCTAATGTAATATTATAACTACCCAGATCGTTAAAAGTATAACTGGCATTTGGTTGCATTGCAAATGTTCCGCTATTATTTATATACCATTCAAAGGTTGAAATAATGTCACTATTTGGTAAATAATTAAATTCAACAAAGTTGTTATATATTGTTGGTTTATTGGGTTCAAAAATAAAATCTGGAGTAGGTACAGGATTTAAAGTTATTAATGTTGTAGCTGTACTGGCACAACCATTACCATCAACTACAAAAACTGTAGGGCGATAATCTCCCGTTAAACTATAACAACCACTTGCATTAGCTCCATTTAAACTTGTTGTAATGCTTCTGTCCAAATTCCAACTGTAAGCAACATTAGTACCTGTTGCGTTTGATATAGCATTAAACATTATACAATCTGGTACACAAGCCTCTTTTTTTGAAGGTACTAATGTTATAATTGGATTACTATTTACAATTACATTTGTAACTAAAGTAGTATAACATCCAGCTGAATTATGAATTGTTAAACTATAATTTCCGTTTATTACTGAACTTGTATTTAAAATTTCAGGATTTTGAATTGTACTTGAAAATCCATTTGGCCCTTGCCACTGATAACTGTTAGAAGGGCTTGTAAATAAAAATAATTTATTGTTTTCACAGATAGGAGAGTTTGAACCGATAGTTCCTGTTGGCGCTACATTTACATTTACATTTACATTTGTTGATGATGTACAACCTGCAGAAGTTGTAACTTGAATAGTATATATGCCAATAAAATTTATTTGTGCGTTTGGTATTGTTGGATTTTGAAGGTTTGAGTTAAAACCATTTGGGCCAGACCAACTATAAGTATTTCCGCCATTTGCAAATAAATTAATGTTTTGACCTTCGCAAACGCTTGCTCCATTTGCTACAATTAATGGCAATGGATTAACTACAACTAATGTTGTGGTATTTGCTTTACAGCCATTTATGTCAGTTTCAATTAAGGTGTAAGTCCCGCTAGAATTAATACCGGCATTATTAATCGAAGGATTACTGTTATTAGAATTAAAATTATTCGGCCCTATCCATTGAGATTGATTTAAACCAGATGAATTAAAATTTAAATTTTGACCTTCACAAATTGGATTATTAACAGTAATTATTGCGGTAGGAAGTGGATTAACTGTAACATTAGTTATAGCAGTATTTGTACACGTATTTGCATTGGTTACCAATACAGTATAGTTGCCGTTATTTATTAACGTAACATTTGTAAGTGTAGGATTTTGATTTGATGAACTAAATCCGCTTGGTCCATTCCAAGTGTAATTAGTTCCACCATTTGCATTTAATGTAATACTACCACCTACACAAGCCTGACCAGAATTAAATATATTTACAATTGGTAAATTATATACAGTTGCACTACTAATAGCATTTACCGTACATCCATTAACTCCTGTTACATTAACGGTATAATTGCCACTGTTTACGTTTGAAACATTCGTTATTGTTGGATTAGATATTGCACTATTAAAACTTAATGGACCTTGCCATTGATATGTATTACCACCAGTAGCATTGAAAATTAAGGATCCGTTAGCACATACCGTTGGATTATTAACGGATACATTTGGTAATGTATTAACCATTATGTTAACAATACTTGAGCTTGAACAACCTTGTAAATCTGTAACAGTAACACTATAATTACCAGCATTACTTAAAGTTGCCGAAGGAATGCTCGGAAAATATGAATTTGAACTGAAACTATTTGGTCCTACCCATGTTATTGAATTTCCACCATTTGCAGTAAAGTTAATGGCACTTAATACACAAACAGTTGAGTTGGGTGATGTTGTTATATTTGGTAAAGCATTAATATTTACTGCTAAAGTATTTGAAGCTATACATCCAGCAGCGCTTATTGTTGTTAGTGTGTATATACCACTATTTCCAATACTTGAATTATTAATAATTGGATTTTGATTATTAGAATTAAATGCCAATGGCCCAGTCCATGTGTAACTAGATGCCGAACCAGTAGTTAAATTTAGATTTGAGCCTACGCATGGGGTATTACTTACAATAACTGGTAAACTTGCTAATCCAACAGAAACATTTGCAACAGCTGTATTTGAACACCCTTGAGCTGAAGTACCAGTTACAGTATAATTACCATTATGAATTATGTTTGCATTTGGTATTGTTGGATTTTGTTGTGTAGAATTAAATGAATTTGGTCCTGACCATGAATAGCTTAAGGCTCCATTAGAGGTTAGATTAACAGAGCCTCCTATACATACAGATAAATTGCTTGTTGTTACTAGAGGTAAGTTGTAAACAATAGCATTGCTAATAGCAGAATTAGTACAGCTATTTACACCTGTTACAATTACAGTATATGCACCTGTATTAGTTAGAGTTGCATTTGAAACAGATGGGTTTTGTAAAGCACTATTAAATGATGAAGGGCCTTGCCATGAGTAATTAACACCACCTGAAGCTGTAAAATTTAAATTACCACTTACACATGTAGTAGGATTATTAACTGTGATTGTTGGCAAATTATTAATATTAACTACAACAATACTTGAGCTTGAACAACCGTTTGCGTTTGTAACGGTTAATGTATAATTACCACCGTTAGTTAAATTAGCGGTTGGTATTGAAGGTGAATAGCTGCTTGAAGAAAACCCACTTGGTCCATTCCATGTTGCGCTTGTACCTCCCGAACCTCCTAAATTAATTGGTTGCCCTATACATACAGGTGAATTTGAAATAGCATTTATTGAAGGTAAACTATTAAAGTTAACATTTATAGTTGAAGTTCCTTTACAACCTGAGCCATTTGTTGCATTTAAAGTATAAACACCTGTATTTAAATTAGAAACGTTGGTAATGTTGGGGTTTTGTATATTAGAGTTAAATGCATTTGGTCCTGCCCAAGTGTAACTGGTTGCAGCAGTTGTTGTTAAATTTAGTACACCTCCGATACATGGTGTATTTGAACCAATTGCAGGTGATGGAATTGCACTTACCGTTACGTTTGATATAGCAACACTTGAACAACCTTGTGCCGTTGTAACTGTAACATTGTATGCACCACTCATTGTGGTTTGCGCATTGCCAATTTGTGGTTTTTGTAAAGCAGATGTAAAACTATTAGGCCCACTCCTTAAATAGGTAGAACCACCAGATGCGGTTAAGTTAATTGAGCCACCAACACATGAAATGGGATTTGTTACATTAATTATTGGAAGAGGATTAATTACAATTGATTGTGTTGCGCTTGCTGTACATCCTCCAGCGGACGTAGCATTTACCGTATAATTTGTTGTAGCAGTTGGTGTAAATGCAATACCGTTAGAAATTCCATTACTCCAGGTGTATGTATTTGCACCACTTGCGGTTAAACTAACCGTATTACTTGGACAAACACTTAAATTTGAAGCAGTAATTGTTAAATTTGGAGCAATACCTGTTACCACATTAAAACTACAACTTCCAATGTTACCACTTAAATCTGTAGCTAAATAAGTAACTGTAGTTGTGCCAGGATTAAAAGCAGTGCCACTGGCATTATTTATACCCGATCCTGTAGTTGCACCTGAAAAAGAGTAGGTTACAGCAGGACTAGAGCAATTATCAAAAATAGTAACTGGAGCAATACCGTTAACTACTGAAGTACATTGGTTAATATTTGCAGGACAGGTAATTGTAGGTGTTGTAATATCCTTTACAGTTACAGAAAATGAACAGTTTGCGGTATTGCCATTTCCGTCATTTGCAGTATAGGTTACAACGGTTACACCAACAGGAAAAGATGAACCACTGGATAAACCAGTAGTTAAAACCGGAACTACAGTGTTTGTACCATAAGAAATAATTACTGAACCATGTCCTGTACTTATGCCTGTTGTTCCACTAGGGCAAACTCCTGTATTAAAAGAGGCGCCACCACCGCCAACACACACACCAGGGGTAACATGACCGCCACTTCCTCCACCTGAGTCGCCACCACCACCACCGCCAACAACAAAAGCTGAACCCTGACCACCACCGCCATA
>CAZAPH010000099.1:0-3065 GCA_964487105.1 uncultured Akkermansia sp. | reverse complement strand
AACTAAATCACCTGCACCTACAATCATAAAAGATTAACCATCAGATCCTGCTGACCAACCTACTGCACCATTTGTAAATAAGCCCCCTCCTGCACCAGATTGAAAACCTGTTCCACCTACACCACCTCCATTTCCTCCGGTTCCACCAATTCCACCACCTGCAGCACCATTACCTCCAGTACCTGTAGTATTTCCATTTTTTGCTGTTGAATTAGTTGTAGCGCTGCTTCCACCCCCACCACCTGCAACTATAAGGGCTACACTAGCAGATGTTGTTACATAAGATGCACCACCCCCTCCATTTCCATTTCCTGTAGAAATTGAAGGTGATTCACCAACTAATACACGAAGAGTACTTAAAGGAGTAACAGCAAAAGAACCCCTCATAGCCGCGCCATTTCCAGGTGGAATTGAAGAAGATGTATTAGTACCACCTCTCGCCCCATAGGCTAATATAGTAACTGCAGTAATACCTGGAGGTACAATAAAATTTTGCATTGCTCCAGTATAAGTAAATACTTGAGTACTACTTGTACAAGTAGAGCAGTTTACAGTTGGTTGGGTATATGCTACAACTGCGGAACATGCGTTGGCAGGTGCATTAACAGTTAAACTTGGTGGGCAATTCATTGTTAAACATTGGCCAAATGTTTTATATTGAAAAATCAAAAAAGAGATTATAAAAAAGAAAATTAGTTTTTTCATTTTTGTTATTATTTAATTTAATGAAAAATATATTTTAGGTAAATAAGTTATATTAAAAATTTTATATGCTATAAATTTATAAAATATTGTTGAGTAAAGTGTTTTGGTTTACTCAATAGAATGAGAGATTCACTCGAAATTTTAAGTAGTTAAAAGTAAGTTAACAAATTAAAATTCACTTTTCATGTGAAATTCTATTTCCGGAAATTTTTCTTGAGCCATTTGTAGTAACCAAGCGCTTTCGGCTAAAAATACTGGTCTTCCTTCTTTATCTAATGCAATATGTGCATTTCTATCTTGCATAAAATTGTCTAATTTTTTCTTATCAGAACAACTAATCCATAAAGCTTTGTATAAATTTATTTGATCAAATGTTGCACTTGCGTTATATTCTGCTTTTAAACGATGTTGAATAACTTCAAATTGTAAGGCACCAACTGTTCCTATAATTTTTCTACCATCTACTTTTCTTGTAAATAATTGAGCAACACCTTCATCGGTTAATTGTTCTAATCCCTTTTGAAGTTGTTTAGTTTTCATTGGATCGGTATTGTTTACATACCTAAATAATTCAGGAGAAAAACTTGGAATACCTTTAAATTGGAAATTGGCTCCTTCAGTTAATGTATCTCCAATTTTAAAATTACCAGCATCATATAAACCAACTACATCTCCAGGAAAAGCTTCATCTATAATTGATTTTTGTTGTGCCATAAATGCAGTAGGATTGCTGAATCTTAATTCTTTTTTATCTCGAACATGGTGATAATACTTATTTCTTTCAAAAACGCCACTGCATATACGTAAAAAAGCAATTCTGTCTCTATGTTTGGGGTCTAAATTAGCATGAATTTTAAATACAAATCCACTAAATTTTTTATTGTCAGGCTCAATTATACCGTTATCAGTTTCTCTGGCTTTTGGCCCAGGAGCAATTTCAACAAAGCAATCTAAAAGTTCGTTTATACCAAAGTTGTTAACTGCACTGCCAAAAAATACCGGACTAATTTTACCATCTAAATATTTTTGTGTGTCTAATGTGTCATAAACACCATCAATTAAATCAACATCTGCCCTAAGTTGAGAGGCAAAGTCAGGCGTTATAAGTTTATCAATTTCAGTAGCGTTTATATCGTTAAACTTCAATCGTTCTTCTACGGTAGTTTTGCTATCACCTTGAAATAGATTTAATGATTTTTCTACTAAATTATACACACCTTTAAACGATTTACCAATGCCAATAGGCCATGTTAGAGGGCGAACTTTAATTTTTAGTTCTTTTTCTATTTCATCAAGTAAATCAAATGGATTTTGGCCTTCTCTATCCAATTTATTTATAAATACAATTACGGGCGTGTTTCGCATTCTACAAACTTCTAACAATTTACGAGTTTGAGGTTCTACGCCTTTAACACAATCTATCACCATTATTACACTATCAACTGCACTTAAAGTTCGGTATGTATCTTCCGCAAAATCTTCGTGGCCTGGTGTATCTAAAATATTTACTTTATAATGTTTATAATCAAATGCCATAACGGAAGTACTAACAGAAATACCCCTTTGTTTTTCTATTTCCATAAAATCTGATGTGGTAGATTTTTTTATTTTATTAGATTTTACGGCGCCTGCAGATTGAATTGCACCGCCAAACAAAAGTAATTTTTCGGTTAACGTGGTTTTACCAGCATCAGGATGGGCAATAATTGCAAATGTTCTTCGTTTTTTTATTTCTTCGTTAAAATTCATTTATAAAGCCTGCAAATATATTGAAAGTTGTTTAATCCATTAGAGAATTAATTTAACCAAGTTTCGAAAATCGTTTTAGGCATTAATTTTTAGCAAAATATCTATTATAAAGTGTAATATATCTAAATTAATAATATATTTGT
The DNA here is from genome assembly GCA_964487105.1 of uncultured Akkermansia sp. GTDB lineage: Bacteria > Bacteroidota > Bacteroidia > B-17B0 > Aurantibacillaceae > Aurantibacillus. The sequence goes on along the minus strand of CAZAPH010000099.1, from coordinate 468 downwards.
TGTTTATCCAATTAGTTAAAAAGTTATGAGAAATTATATAATTACAGTTCTTACAATTATATCAATCAACATTCATGCACAAGTTAAATCTGGTGGAACATACAAGGAGTATTTTCAAGAAGGTTCGTATTTACTACTTGAGGATAATTTTTTAATGGCCAAAGATAATTTTGAAGCTGCCTATCAAATTGATTCTTCGAGCGCTAATATTAACTATTTATTGGGTGTTTGTTACTTAAAATCGTTAAACGAAAAATATAAAGCTGAGTATCATTTAAGTTATGCGGTTAAAAATATTTCTAAAAATTATAAAAACGACCAATATGTTGAAAAAGCTGCGCCTCCTTTAGCTCATTATTATTATGGAGATGCATTAAACATCAATTACAAATTTGATGAAGCCATTGTTCAATACTTTGTATTTATTAAATATGTAGGTGCTGATAAGGATTATTGCATAATTTTTGC
>CAZAPH010000098.1:0-10365 GCA_964487105.1 uncultured Akkermansia sp. | reverse complement strand
ACAAATACAAGTTCAGGTGCTGTTTCATATAGTTGGAATGCAAGTGGAGGAGGAGGAACATCAACTGCAACTAACCCTACATTTACTTTTAGTACAACAGGAATTCAAACAATAACTTTAACATCAATAAATGGCGCAAATACTTCGGTTAGTGTAAAAACAATTAATATAACAAGCGGACCACCTTTATCGGTTACAGGTGCATCAAATATATGTTCAGGAACAACTGCAACATTAACAGCAAGTGGAGCATCTACATACTCATGGAGCACAGGAGCAACTAGTTCAGCAATTAATGTAAGTCCAACTTCTTCTACAACTTATTCAATAAAAGGAACTACAGGTGCTTGTTCAACTTATTCAACCTATTTATTAAATGTAACAACTACCCCAACTGTAAGTATTGCAAATCAAACTATTTGTTCAGGTGGTACAGCGTCTTTAAATGCAAGTGGAGCTTCTACATATTCATGGAATACTGGCTCAACGGCAAACCCATTAATTGTTAGTCCTTCTGGTAACACTAACTACACAGTTACTGGCTATAATGGTTCGTGTAGTAATACCAAAACTGTTTCGGTAAATATAGGCTCATCAATATCAATTAATTTATCACCTTCAAATCCTCAATTATGTATAGGTAATTCATTAACAATTACAGCAAGTGGTGCAAGTACATATACATGGAATACTGGGTCAAATGCAGCAAGTATAGTAGTTAACCCTACCGTTGTTACTAATTATACTGTAAGTGGTACAAACGCAGGTTGTAATGGAACAAATGCTTTTTCTGTTGGAGTTAATGCTAACCCTTCATCATCAGGTACTTCAACAAACATAACTTGTAACGGCTTAACCAATGGTGTTTTACAAGTTAACCCTACAGGAGGTACACCAAGTTATAGTTATTTATGGAGCCCAGGCGGACAAACTACTAACATTATTAATTCATTAAGTGTGGGTTCTTATTCTTGTGTAGTTACTGATAGTAAAGGGTGTAAAACTAATTACTCGGGTTCTATAACTCAGCCAACTGCAATTAGTAATACAGTTACTAACTCAATTGCAAGTTGTGGTACTTGTAATAATGGTTCTGCTACAGTTACAGTTATTGGTGGCACATCACCATATACATATAACTGGATTCCATCTGGTGGTACTTCATCTGTTGCAAGTAATTTAGCTCCTCAATGTTACACAGTTACAATTACTGATGGAAATGGCTGCATTAATAACGCAACAACTTGTGTAAGTTTTGCTTCATCTATAACTAAATTAAATGTAAATCAATCTGTATTAATTTATCCAAATCCAACTAACAACTTTGTAACAATTGAGCTAGATGGTAATTTTGAAATAATTATGTTTAATCAACTTGGTCAATTAATTTTAAATAAACAAGCAAATACAAACACAACTGTTAATGTGAGTGATTATTCAAAAGGTGTTTATACAATTCAAATAATAAAAGATAAACAATCTATTTATAAAAAATTAATTATAGAATAAACTGTTTTTACTATTTTGAAAAGGCGAATTTAAAAGATTCGCCTTTTTTGTTTTGTATATTTGTAAAGTTGAGGCATTTGCTTACATATTTATTTTGTTTAAACATATTATTTTCATATTCACAACAAGATAGTATCAATTACAAAAAACGTAAAATCATTTTAAGTACAAGTAGTGGGTTACTAACTACAAGTTCTTTATTTTACCTTAACCAAGCTTGGTACCAAAATTACAATACAGGGAAATTCCATTTTTTTAACGATAACAAAGCATGGTTACAAATGGATAAAGTAGGGCACGTTTTCACAAACTATCAATTATCAAAATACATGATTCAAAGTTTTAATTGGGCTGGTTTTAATAAAAAACAATCTTTATTAGTTGGTGGTAATATTGGGTTAGCTTATATGACTTGTATAGAAATAATGGATGGTTACAGTGATGGATGGGGCTTTAGTTGGGGAGATATGATAAGCAATACCGCAGGTACATATTGGTGTATTGGGCAAAATTATTTTTTTAACGAACAAAAATTATGGCTTAAATTTTCTTTCTCACCAACAGGTTTAGCTCAATATAACCCAAATTTACTTGGTAATAATTTACCATTACAACTATTAAAAGATTATAACGGACAAACCTATTGGTTAAGTTTTAACCCTTTAAATTTTAAAAAACAAAAACCAAAAAAACAATTACTAAATATATTAAACCTATCATTAGGCTACAGTGCTTACGGAATGATTGGCGGAGATTATAATAATTTTGTTGTTGTAAATGAATATGGCAGTGTTATAAAGTTTAATCGTGAGCGTAGGTTTTATTTTAGTTTAGATTTAGACCTAACTAAAGTAAAAACTAAAAGTAAAGTGTTAAAATCAGTTTTTTCTGCACTTAATTGTGTAAAAATCCCATTTCCAACATTGCAATTTGCTAAATCAGGAATTAGATTTTACCCCCTATATTTTTAATTAAATGTTAACAACTAAATTAATGTATAGTGTTATTAATCATTAATTTAGATTAATTGAATTAATATGGCTTTATTCGAAAAAGAAGAAACTCAAAAACTTTACTACACTATAAGTGAGATTAGTGAAATGTTTGATATAAATGCTAGTACAATTCGTTATTGGGAAAAAGAATTTAATACTTTAAGTCCTAGTAAAAATAAAAAAGGAAATAGAATTTTTACAATTAAAGACATTGAAAATATTCGAATTTTAGTTGAATTAATTAAAATTAAAGGATATACCATCCAAGGCGCTAAAGAAGCCCTTAAAACAAAATCAGAAAATATTTCTTTTCAAAAATCAACTAACCAAAACGAAGTTATAGCAAAACTAAAAGAGATTAAATCTAAATTAATTGAATTAAGAGATAAACTCGATTAATCTTAACAATACATCGTTAATTAAATTAACCTATTATTAAATCTGAAATCTATAAAGTTGTTAACTTTATTTTCTAGATTATTTTAATTTTAAAACAATAACTTAATGAAAAAAGCATATGTTTTTCCTGGTCAAGGTTCGCAATATAGCGGAATGGGAAAAGAGTTGTACGAAAATAATGCCAACGCAAAAAATTTATTTAATCAAGCGAATGATATTTTAGGTTTTAAAATAACTGATACAATGTTTTCGGGAACTGAAGAAGAACTAAAACAAACTAAAATTACCCAGCCAGCAATATTTTTACATTCTGTTATTTTAGCTTCTACTATTAACGATTTTAAACCTGATATGGTAGCTGGGCATTCTTTAGGAGAATTTTCTGCTTTGGTTACTAATAAAACTTTAAGTTTTGAAGCCGCTTTAAAACTCGTTTATCAACGCGCTTTAGCTATGCAAAAAGCATGTGAAATAAATCCAAGCACAATGGCTGCTGTTTTAAACTTAGATGATAAAATTGTTGAAGACATTTGTAACGATATTACAAAATCTGGTGAAATTGTAGTTGCGGCTAATTACAATTGTCCTGGTCAACTTGTTATATCAGGTTCTATAAATGGTATAAACATTGCTTGCGAAAAATTAAAAGCTGCTGGTGCAAAACGCGCATTAGTTTTACCTGTTGGCGGAGCTTTTCATTCACCTTTAATGCAACCCGCAAAAGAAGAATTAGAAAATGCCATTAAAAACACAACTTTTAATCAACCAATTTGTCCAATATATCAAAATGTTACAGCAAATGCAGTTAACAATCCTTTAGATATTCAACAAAATTTAATAGCTCAATTAACAGCTCCTGTAAAATGGACTCAAAGTGTTTTGCAAATGACAAATGATGGCGCTACAAATTTTATTGAAGTTGGTCCGGGTAAAGTTTTACAAGGTTTAATTAAAAAAATAAGCCCTAATGTTGAAGTAAGTGGTGCATAATAAAATGAAAATTAAACTATTCTTAATATTATTTTTAATTACTTTATTTACAAATGCACAATTTTTTAGAGGCATAGGAATTTATGGTGCATTAACCGAATCTATGCATAGCTATAAAAATTTTGATGCTCCAAAAAAAGTAGATACTGTTTTTGTTCCACAATATTACTACCCTCAAAACCACATTTCTAGAGAATATTTTAGTTGGGGGGCAGGTATATTTGCTGAATTTTTAAAAAATGATGGTGTGCGTTGGCAAACAGAATTATCTTATACTAAAAAAGGAGCTAACGAAAAAGAAATTATAAATCAATACATGGGTACGCGCTCAAATTCTTTCGGTGCCAATAAATACACTTATATTCAATGGAATAATTATTTAAAATTTTTTGGCCCTTTTGGCTTAAGACGTAATATTTACTTAATGCCAGGTGTTAGGTTAGAATATAAATTAAACCAAAGTACATCTGTTTTTTCTGCATACAGTAGTCAATTAAAAAAAATATGGTTTAGTGGCAATTTAGGAATAGGATATGAATTCCATTTATATAAAAATTTTTATGGGATAGTTGAAGAACATTGGAACCCCGATGTTTATAACTTAAAAGTAAAAGATAATGTAAAAATAAGAAACAGAACCTTTGAAACTAGATTTGGAATCGTATGGCGCCCTAAACGTAGAGCTATAGACGATTGTAATACACCAAGATATAAAGGTCCTGCATATTAAAAAACTATAATTATGGTAATGACAAAAGATGTTTTATTTTCTTTAACTAAAGGCGCTTTTGCTCCTCAAGAAGAAATGCTTGAAGTAGCACGTAAAAAAGGTAAACTGTTTATTGGTATTCCAAAAGAAATTGCATACCAAGAAAATAGAGTAGCCCTTGTACCAGATGCAGTTGCTTTATTAGTAAATAACGGACATAAAATAATAATTGAGGCAGGAGCAGGAAAAGCTGCAAGTTTTGAAGATAATGATTACAGCGAGGCAGGAGCAGAAATTGTTTATTCGCCTAACGATGTTTTTAAAGCAGATGTTATATTTAAAATTGCCCCTCCAACTTTAGAAGAAATAGAATTAATGCAGCCTAAACAAACTCTATTTAGCGCATTGCAACTTACTGTACAACCACAAGATTTTTTAAAAATAATAATTACAATAAAATTAATTTGTAAAGCTTACTATCTAATAATTGATGATGCCGGTATCTTTCCCGTAATTAGAGCTATGGGCGAAATTGCAGGAGGAGCAAGTATTTTAATTGCAGCAGAATTATTAAGTAATGCAAATAACGGTGTTGGTGCAATTTTAGGCGGAATTAGTGGTATATCGCCAACCGAAGTGGTAATTATTGGAGCTGGTACTGTTGGAGAATTTGCTGCTCGTGCTGCAATTGGATTAGGCGCAACAGTAAAAGTGTTTGATAATTCAACTTCTAGATTAAGGCGTTTACAAAACCAATTAGGTTCAAGGGTTTTTACTTCTGTTATTGTACCAAAAGTTTTAGAAAAACATTTAAAAACTGCAGATGTAGCCATAGGCGCACTTAGAGCCTCAAAAGGACGAACGCCTTGCATTGTAACCGACACAATGGTGAGCGAAATGAAAACAGGTAGTGTAATTGTTGATGTAAGTATAGACCAAGGTGGAGTTTTTGAAACAAGTAAAGTTACCAATCATAGCAAACCTGTTTTTAGAAAACATGGTGTTATTCATTATTGCGTACCTAATATACCAAGTAGAGTTGCACGTACAGCCAGTTATGCGTTTAGTAATATATTTTCTCAAATTATTTTAAATATGGGCGATGAAGGTGGTATTGATAGTGTTATTAGAAAAGATTCTGGATTAAGAAATGGGGTTTACATTTATAACGGAATTTTAACAAACCAGTATTTAGGCGAAGCATTTAATCTGCCGTTTAAGGATATTAATTTATTAATGGCCGCTTTATAAACCACTTGTTTGAAAAAAATAACCACTTATACAATTCAATAAAAATTTTACTTTAACCTTTTGTAATTTTACAACACGTTCTTTATTAGGTTTTTGTTTAGTTATAACAATTTAAGCTGTTAATAGATTTTTGGGAGATTTTCTATTAACAGCTTTTTTATTTAAAAAAAAATCAATAAAAAACATTTAATGAGACGTAAAGAGAGCATTGGTTTGCATTACTTGGTAGATAAAAGTTTAAGAAAAAAATAAAGAAATTAAAAACAAAAATTAGTTTCTAATAATTGATTTTTTACGGCAATTCCACATCAAAAAAGTATATAAAGAATTTGTACAAGTAGTATATTAAAATTACAAAGTTTAATATATCAAAATTTTGTTCCCGACCTTTGAAAAATAGCGTAGCAAAACAAATTTTGCTTTTTAGCGAAAGCCTTGGTAAGCACACGTAAAGCCAAGGCAGGTTTTGTGTAAGTGCGACATGTGTGCGTGAAAAAAATAAAATTTAGTTTTCAAGCTATTTTTCATAAGTCTTGACTTTTTTGTTATACCGCTGTGAATTATGCTTTAGTTTAAAATATATTATTAATGGCGGCATATACCAATTTCTACCCACAATCTTACACACTGAATAATAATTTAGAATTAAATTATTATTCAAATTGGTGTTACTTTTTTCGTCAAGGAAAAAAGTAAAGAAAGCACATCAATAAATTTATTTCCATTTTTCCTTGATGAAAAATTTGGACTTTATCATTAATACATATATTAAGTTACTATTTTTTACACTATCTTTAATATGTGAAAAATGTAAATAATCATTACAAGATGATGCACCAAATCTTTTATATTATTTGTTTTTGTTTATTTAAGCAAAAAATAATTAAAACCGGTAAAGTAATTATTAATCATTAAACATGATTAACAAATTAATAAATAATTGTGTTATTAAAACAAAAAGGGCAATTGCCCTTTTTGTTTTATGTTTTACTTTTAATTTTGCTCAAACTAATTTAATATCCAATCCAAGTTTCGAAGATACTATAGTGGTTCCAAGAAATCACTCTCAATTAAACGTATGTAGTACATGGTCTACACAAATTGCAACCCCAGATTTTTTTTGTGCATTCTCACCGAGTATTTCTCCTTCACCTTCTATATCGATTGTTCAAACACCTAAAAACGTATTAGGTTTTCAAATACCAAAAAATGGTTTTAATTATGTAGGATTATCAACAAAGTCAAAAGGTGCTTCACCTAGTTTTCCATTTGCAAATTATTACGAATCTATTCAAGGTAAAACTACACAAGCATTAAAATCTAATCATGTTTACGATTTTAAATTATTTTATAGTTTAGCTGATGGTTGCGGCATAGCTAGTAATCAATTACAAGTTTATTTTACTGAAAATTTATTTACACCAGTTATGTTTAGTTATGTTGACCCTAATACTTATTATAATAATTTGCAAGCTCAAATACAAAATGCCACCAATGTGTTTATGACAGATACAATGAAATGGGTACAACTACAAAATTGTTTTATAGCACAGGGAGGGGAAAAATTTATTTCAATAGGCAATTACCGAGACGGTAACCGAAGCAAGTATATTGATGTTATAAACAACCCTGTGTTCGCAAATACACAAAATAATATATGGAGCTACCTCTACATCGACGACCTCTCCCTTTACGATATAGGCTATTACAGTGGCAAAGCAGCGGCAAAAAAAGATACTGTAATTTGTAATGGTGTTAGCTATACCATTGGTAACAATTTAAAAGATAGTGCAAATATAACTTGGTGGCCAAGTGCAGGCTTAAGCTGTACCAATTGTTTAAACCCAGTTGCAAGCCCAACTGTAACTACAAAATATTATGTGCAAAAAACTTTAGGTTGTATAAGTAGCAAAGATAGCATTACACTAAGCGTTTATACCCCAAGCACAAGCGCCTATGCAGGCAAAAGTGCCACACTGTGCTTAAATGATAAGTTACAATTAGGCACAAATGATGTAAACGCTTATAGCACTTACACTTGGCAACCCACACAATATTTAAACTGCTATTACTGTCCGCAACCAATGGCAACTGCCCAAAGCAACATAACCTATACCCTAAGTAGGCAAGAGTGCAGTAGCACAAGCAGCAGCACCATAGATATTTATATAGATAACTGCGAGTTATTATTACCGCAGGGTTTTAGCCCCAATAACGATGGTATAAATGATGATTTACTAATTAACCTGCCCTTTACTACAGAAGCAAAATTAACCGTGTTTAACCGTTGGGGCAATGTATTATTTGAGCAAAGCAGTACTATGCAAGGCACCAATGTAAAATACCCATTAAGCCTACAACTAAATTGGGATGGTAAAGCCCAAAAAGGCATAATGATAGAAAAAGGCAAATTAGTACCCGCAGGTACCTATTTTTACTTAATAGAAGCCACCCACAACGATGGCAGCAAAAAAGTATATAAAGAGTTTGTACAAGTAGTTTATTAAAATTACAAAGTTTAATATGTCAAATTTTTACTCTCGACCTTTGAAAAATAGCGTAGCAAAACAAATTTTGCTTTATAAGGGCTACTTCCCACAAAATTAACCTGACTTTAAAAAATTAACTCATTTTTACATAATTCATTAAAACAATAAACCTACCTTTGTAATTGTGAGTAAAAATGGTAAAGTATTAGTTGCAATGAGTGGTGGCATTGATAGTAGTGTTACAGCAATGATGTTGCACGAACAAGGTTACCAAGTTATTGGAATTACTATGAAAACTTGGGACTACGAAAGTAGTGGATCAAGTAAGCGAGAAACCGGTTGTTGCAGTTTAGATAGTATAAACGATGCACGAACTATGGCAGTTAATTTCGGATTTCCTCATTATATTTTAGATATTAGAGGAGAATTTGGCGAACACATCATTAATAATTTTGTTGATGAGTATTTAGCTGGACGAACGCCAAATCCTTGTGTATTATGTAACACCCACATAAAATGGGATGCACTTTTAAAAAGAGCAAATATGTTAGATTGCGAATTTATTGCAACAGGCCATTATGCACAAATAAGAAAAGAAAATAACCGACATGTAATATATAAAGGAATTGATAATACAAAAGACCAAACTTATGTTTTATGGGGTTTAGACCAAGATTGCTTAAAACGAACCATGTTTCCGTTAGGTAAATTTAAAAAAACCGAAATAAAACAAATGGCTAAAGATGCCGGATTTTATGATTTAGCTAATAAAAGTGAGAGTTATGACATTTGTTTTGTGCCTGATAACGATTATAGAGCCTTTTTAAACCACAGAATTCCCGATCTCGAAAAAAAAGTTGCTGGTGGCGATTTTGTATATAAAAATAAAATTGTTGGTAAACATAAAGGGTACCCTTATTTTACCGTGGGGCAAAGAAAAGGTTTAGATATAGCACATGGTGTACCCGTTTTTGTAAAAGAAATTATCCCCGAAAAAAATACAGTTGTTTTGGGCGATAAAGAAGATTTAGAAGAAAACCACCTAACAATTCGTGATTTTAACTTAATTAAATACGCTAATTTACCTGATGATTTTGTTGGTTTAACTAAAATAAGATACAAAGATGCCGGAACACTTGCCACTATTAACACCATTAACAATAAATTAGATGTTATTTTCCATTCTCCAGTAAATGGCGTTGCGCCAGGGCAAAGTGCAGTAATTTACGAAGGTAATGATTTAGTAGGTGGTGGATTTATTGATAGGAAAGTATTATTATAGGTTTAAAAAAAATGTTATTTTTGTGTTTTTACAATTGTAACAATAATGGCAACTTTTGATTTAATAATGCCTAAAATGGGCGAGAGTGTAGCAGAAGCTACAATTATAAAGTGGACTAAAAACGAAGGCGAAAACATCAAACTAGATGAAACCGTTTTAGAAATAGCAACAGATAAGGTAGATAGCGAAATTCCTTCTCCATTTGAAGGAATATTAGTAAAAAAATTATTTAAAGAGGGAGATGTTGTTCAAGTTGGAGCAGTAATCGCAACAATAAGTAGTGAAGCTTCAGCAACAGCTACTTCGAGTCCTAAAACTGAAACACCTGTTGCTAAAGTAGAAACTCAAGCCCCCGTAGTAAATACTGCAACACAAAATGTTAGTAATCAAACAAATAATAATTATTCAACTTCAGATAAGTTTTATTCTCCTTTAGTTAAAAGTATTGCTAAAGAAGAGGGGATAAGCTTAGCAGAGTTAGATTCAATAACTGGTACTGTACAAGATGGAAGAATTACAAAAGCAGATATTTTAGCTTATATTCCTAATAAAAATAAAGTAACAACTTCATCAACCGTAAATAATACAGCTACATCTACAAACGAAACTAAACAAAATACTATTAGCACAACAAATGTAGCTGATAATACAATATTAGTTCAACGCACTGCAGTAAGTGTAGGGGCAGGAGATGAAATTGTTGAAATCGACAGAATGCGTAAACTTATTGCTGACAATATG
>CAZAPH010000097.1:0-10433 GCA_964487105.1 uncultured Akkermansia sp. | reverse complement strand
GCAAATATTGCCAATCCTACAATACCATCTGCAACTAATATAATGTCGGGGATTTAAGCTGCATATGCAACTTCTGCAGGTTGTAGTGGTCCGGCTCAAAATGTAACAGTAACAGTAAATAATAATCCAAATCCAATTGCGAGTTCATCTCAATCAGTATATTGCGCCGGCTCAACTTTTAGTTTATTTGCAAGTTCTGCTGCAAGTTATACATGGACTGGTCCAAGTTCATTTAGTTCAAATCTTCAAAACCCTGTAATTAATCCGGTTACGATTTCAAATTCTGGCTTTTACAATTTAGCAGTAACAAGCGCACTAGGTTGTTTAGGAATTACCACTATTAATGTTACAATTAATGCGAATCCAAGTTTAGTTGCTTTTGCTACAAATACTGGTGTTTGTACGGGTAATTCAATTAATTTAAATGCAACCGGTGGAAATTCATATGTATGGAATGGGCCAAACGGATTTAATTCATTATTACAAAACCCTAGTATTGCAAATAGTAGTACTTTAAATACCGGTAATTACTCAGTAACAGCAACAAATACACTTACAGGTTGTAGTAGCAATACTATAATTGCAGTAAATATACTTGGCGCACCACAATTTACAGCTGCTGCGCTTAATAGTAGTGTTTGTACAAATGCTTCAATAAATTTAATTGCAAACGGGTCAGGAATAACAACTTACTCATGGACTGGACCATCTAACTACACAGCAAACGGACCAAATCAAACCATTACAAATTCAACCTCTAGTAATGCAGGAAATTATAGTATAACAGTAACAGATGCCAATGGTTGTAATAACACAGGAATAGTTAGTGTTTTTGTTTATAGTTTAACAAATGCAACAGCAAGTGTTTCAAATATTGGTGTAATTTGTACAACCAACACAATAAACTTATCGGTTTCAAATGGAGTTAGTTATAGTTGGGCAGGACCAGCCTCTTTTACATCAAACCTACAAAACCCAATTTTAACAAATGTAACTAGCAATATGGCAGGTATTTATACGGTAACAGTTTTAGATAACAATAACTGCCCTACTACAGCAACTACACAAGTAAACATAAATACTACACCAAATTTAATTACAAGTAATGGTGGAAATACATGTGTTGGTTCTAATGTTGTATTATTTGCAAATTTTGGAAACAGTGTTCAAGTAAATTGGTATGATGAAGCCGCATTAACAAATACGTTATTAGTTAATTCAAATACCTTTACACCAACATTTGGTTCGTTTGGCACTTATACATTTTATGCTCAAGGCAGTTTAAATGGTTGTACAAGTACAGTAACTCCAATTATAGCAAACTATTACAACATAAACGCATCCATTTCAAGTTCAACATTAAGTGGTGGTGTACCATTGGTGGTAAATTTTACAAATACATCAATAGGCTTAACACCAGGAAGTACAGTAAATTGGAGTTTTGGAGATTGTAATATTTCTAATTTAAATACGCCAAATAACACATTTAACAATCCAGGAAATTACACTGTGCAATTGGTAGTATCCAACGGAATTTGTACAGACACAAGTGATGTAATAATAACTGTAAATATAACCGATATAGATATACCGGAAGTATTTACACCAAATGGGGATTTACACAACCAATATTTTACAATTAAAAATTTAGAATACTTTCCAAATGCTGAATTACAAATATTTAACCGTTGGGGTAATGAAGTTTACAAAATGAAAAACTATAAAAATGATTGGGATGGAATACCTAATTCAAAAGGTGCTTTAGGAACATCTAAGTTACCAACTGGAACTTATTATTACATTTTATTTCTAAATGATACAGATAAACGACAATTTAAGGGGTACGTCCAATTATTGTATTAAACCTTAAAATGAAATAGTTTAACTATTAAAAGGCGAAATCTACTGTTTGTTTTAGGTTAAAGTAATAAAAAAAATTATTTGTTACTAAGTTTTTCTAAAAAGTGATCTTTTTTACGGCGAGATAATTCAATTTTAGAACCATCTACCATTATAGCGTAACCACCATCTTCTTTTAAATATCTAATTACATGATTCATATTAATTAAATGTTGATGATGAACACGTATAAAATCATTTGTTGGAAGTAACTCTTCGTAATGTTTTAAACCAAGGCTAACTAATATTTTACGTTTATCAACTAAATAAAACGTTGTGTAACTTGCGTCAGCCTCACATCTTATAATATCTTTTATAGCAACAATTTCGTAAGCATTGCCAGTTGGTAAAGTGATTTTTTGAAAATTATCATCAGATTTTTTAAGGTGTTGAATTAAAAAATTAAGATTATCCATATTTGGCGATTCATTTTTCTTTGATATAACTTTATCAATTGCACTTTTGAGTTCTTCAATATCAATGGGTTTTAGCAAATAATCACAAGCACTGTATTTTATTGCTTTAATTGCATACTGATCGCTAGCTGTAGCAAAAATTAATTCAAATTTTTGACCTTGTACTTTTTCTAACAAATCAAACCCTGTTCCATCAGGCATACTTACATCTAAAAAAACCAAATCTGGTTTTAAAGATTTTATTTTTTCTATTCCATCATTTACATTTATGGCTTCACCAACAATTTGTAAATTAGAGTTTACTTTTTGAATCATATTAACAAGCATACTTCTGCTTTTTGATTCGTCTTCTATAACAACTGTTTTAATAATCATAATTTAATTATTTAGTGGTACAAATAATTCTACTCTGGTTCCAAGAGCAAAATCCTTATTATCTTTTAAATCTGTAATATTAACACTTAAAGATGAGTTATTTAATTCATTTAAAATACGTAATCTATCTTCAGTAATTTTCATTCCAAAAGATTTATGTTTTTTACCTGGAATACTATGTGTAATTGCTTTTGCTTTTTTTCTACCAATACCATTATCAATAATGGTACAAATTAAAATATTTTCTTTAATTTTTAAATGAATTGTTAGTTTACCTTTATAATTTAGTGGATTTAAACCGTGTAATATTGCATTTTCTACATAAGGCTGCATAAGTAATGGAGGCATAATATCATAATCTGTATCTACATTTTCATCAACAGTTATTTCATAATCAAATTTACCTTCAAAACGCATTTGTTCTAGTTCTATGTATAATTTTAAGGCTTCTAAATCTTCTTAAATAGTTACGGTTGGTTTTTCACTATTATTTAAAATAATTCTAACAAGACGAGCAAATTTGTTTAAGTATTTTATAGCTTCTGAACTTTCGTTACTATAAATGTAATGTTGAATAGAATTCAACGAATTAAACACAAAATGAGGATTCATTTGTGAACGGAGAGCTTTTAATTCAATTTTACTCATTTCAACTTTTCTTTCAAAATCGAGTTTTTGTACTTTTTTAATACGCGCTAATCTTATTTGAAAAATAATTATTATTAAAAGAACAATTGATATAATACAAATAATAAAAAACCAATACGTTAAATAAAATGGTTTTTTAATTTCAAATTCAAAAGAAGTTTCATTGTCATTCCACTGCCCTTCATTGTTTGAAGATTTTACTTTAAAAATATATTTTCCGGCTGGTAAATTAATGTATTTACTATAATCTTCGTTACTAGGTAAACTCCAACTTTTATCTAAACCTTCTAATTTTTTGATATACTTTACTTTAAGTGGATTGGTTAAACAAATTCCTCTATATTGAATTGTAATATTATTATACGAATAAGGTAGTTTAACTCCTGATTTTATAAAAGTATCTATTGAATTTAGTTGGATTTGTTGGATTAGCGTTGTGTTTTGCAGTGTGTTGGTTTTAATAGAAAATGGTTCGTGTTTAACTATACCACTTACTGTACCAAACCAAACAGTTCCATCAATATCTTCGTAAATTCCTCCTGAATTACATTCAACTCCAGTAAACCCTTCTTCTTTTCCGTATGATTTAATTTCTATTTTATTACTATTAAAATATTTTTCAAGGTTTAGTGAATTAATACCTTGATTGGTACCTATCCATAAATATTTTTTATCTCGGGTAATTTTAAGTGAATAGATTAAGTCTGAATTTAAACCATCGGCCTCTGTAATGTATTTTAATTTTTTATAATTAATATCGTAAACTGCTAAGCCAGATAATGTACCAGCAAAAAGTGTGTTGTAAATTATTTCATTTGAAAAGAAATTTTCTTCAGTTGTACTCATTTCTTTATTAATGTTTATTATACTATCATTTAAAATTGTAAACATGCCATTACCATAAGTTCCTATCCAAATTTTACCATTGTTATCTTCTGCAAAACCGAAGGCATTAAAGCCATCTTTAGTATTATATTTATACAGTTGTTTTTGAATTGTATTTTTTGAAAATATTAATTTTAAAACACCATTGTGATTTCCTATATAAATTGAACCATTTTTAGCTTTATACGAAAAATCAAACGGTCCTTTTATTTCTTCAGTAATTATTTTTTTAAATTTATTGTTTTCATACAACATTATACCGTTATCAAACCCAAATAATAGTTTGCTTGAATCAACTCTAACAACTGAACGGCAAACATTACTTATTAAACCATCGTTTAGCCCATACCTTTTAAAATCTGAATTTGAATAACTGTAAATTCCATTATTTTCGGTACAAAACCATAATGTGTTTTGTTTATCTTTAGTTATACCATAAACAAAAGCATTACCTGGCCCACTGTTTTTATCAAAAGAAATAAAAGAATTATCTCTATACTTAAAAATTCCAGTATGTGTACCAATCCAAATGTTATTTTCATTGCCTTTTAATAAACATCTTATGTAATTGGAATTGTTATCGTTATATATGTTTGTATAAAAAAATTGTTTGTTTTTAAAATAAATTAGTCCGGTATTTGATCCTATCCATAATTTATCATCATCATTTAATAAAGTTTTAATATTCTCTTCAATTAATCCATTTTCTATTTTATAAGTTTCTGGATTTTGAAGACTAGAATTAAACATTGTTAAGCCCTTTGTTGTTCCAACAACAATCATATTTTTATAATTAGATATACAATTAATATGATTAGAAGCTAAACCATTTTGTAGTGTAAATTCTTTAATTAAATTATCTTTCAATAAAAATAAACCATTATCGGTACCAACATAAAATTCATTTTTACTACGTTTATAAATACAATTTATTTTACGGTTACCAATTTGTGTTATATGGCTTACTTTAGTTTTATTTAATTTATACAATCCTTTATTAGTGCCAATATACAGTAAATCGTTATCAGCGTTTTGTATTGCAGTTGCAGCTAAACCATTTAATGTAATAAATTGTTTTTTTGAAAGATAAAAATCGTTTTTAAATACATTAATGCCTTTATTTGTAGCTATATATAAATAATTACTATCATCTTCGCAAATAGCATTTACATAATTATCCAATAAACCATCTTTTTTGGTAAAATTTTTAAATATTTTCCCATCAAACCTGCTTAAACCACCGTATCCACCGCTCCATAAGTACCCAAAATGATCTTGATACAAACAAAACACTTGTACAAAAGGTAATCCACTTTCGGCTGAATAATTTTTAAAAAAATATTGTTGAGCTATACTATTAAAGCTAACATAAATAAAAAAGAGTAATAGTTTTATTCTTTTCATCTCTTACTCTAAGTTAATGTAAATTTATTTATAAGATAAATTTTAATTGGTAATTATTAAACCATCATTGCATTTTTAAATAAACCACCAATTGCTGCAATAACAATACAAAATAAAATAATTGCAGCTAAATAAAGTAATGCCGTTTGAATTGGATAAATGATAAATAAATAAACAAATAACATTATAATTAATATTAAAACATATAGTATTGCAATGCCTATTGATAAATTTTCGAAAAATTCTATAATACCATTCTTATTTTTTATAGCCTTTACATTAGAGGAAACTGCATTTTTAATACTACTACCCAGTTTATTTACAACTTTAAAATTTTCTTTTTTATGTTTATTTATAGTAATTGTTGTAGATTCATTTAATGGGATTAAATAATCTTCATTTTCTTCAATATTAATAGGCGTTTTTTCAACTTCATTTTGTAACACTTTACTAGTTGTTTTTTGTGTTTTTTTTAGTTTTAAAGACTTTATGCTTTCGCCATCATCTGCAATAAATTTATCTCCTTTTGATGCGTGCCAGTAATAACCCTTTGTGTATTTGCGCTTTAATAATGTTACATTATTGCACGATGAAAATAGTAGTATAATTATACATAATATTGTTACTCTCATAATTATAAAGGTAATAAAAAAAGCGCAAATTTCTTTGCGCTTTTAAAATAGTTAGTTTTATTTAGGTATTAATCTGTTTTTAATTTAATTCCATCAGCTTTAACTATAATAACTTCGCTGAAAGATTTACCTTTAACTGTTAATTTTCTATCAAATCTTACATTAATAAAATAATCAACATCTGGGTATTTTTTTGTTAACTCAAAATAAGCTAAATTCATACCATAATCTTTAGGAGCTGCCTTTTTCTTAAAAGCGGCTAATGCACCAAAAATAGGATTACGTTGCATGTAAGTAGTACCTGGTCCAAATACGTTATTAAATAATACGTTTTCGTATAAGTTACCAGTTATTGCTTCACCTTGTCCAGGAGCAAAATACATAACTTCATTAGCATCACGAGTAGTTAATAAACCTTGTTTTTCGTTTTGAGTAAATGTTTTATCAGGTACACCGTTTTTACCTGTAATTGTAACAGAGTTTTCTAAGTTACCAACTAAAGTAAAATCATTTCTTGTTAATGGTTTAAACCTAACAGGCATATATTTTATGTCTTTTCTGTCCACTGTAACTCCACATGAAGAAACTAACAGTGTTAATGCAGCAGAAGCGACGATTAATTTAAATACTTTCATTTTTAAAATCGTTTTTTAATTAATAATTCTTATTTCTCTGTATTTAAAGTAATACCTTTAGCAGTAACTTTAACTTTAGTGTTATATTTTGTAAAGAATAATAACCATTTACGAGTAAATTCTTTTTCAACACGGATGTTAGTTAAATAATCAAACGAAGGGTTTGCTTCTAACATACGGTAAACAGCAATTTGAGATGCTTTATCTAAACCATAACCAGAAACAATACCTTGGCGTAATTTTCTTTTTTCTTCGCCTGTAGTTTTTGCAGTACGAATGTAACCACCTAAAGTTTTAAATTCTTTTACTTCAACCTCAGCTGTAACGTCTTTTGATAATTTGTAATCAGCTCTAGTTACTGTCATACCAGGGAATTGAACTGAGTTTTTAGAATTTGTTAAAATTTTGTTAGTACATGAAGTTGTAGCAATCATAACTGCTGCAACTGCTAGGGTAATCAATTTTTTCATAATTTTTGTTTGTTTTTATTAATTTTTGTCAAATATAATAGTAATTTTTATTGGTGCAAATACATATAAATATGGATTTATTAATATTTTGAATGTGTTGTTTAATTTATCAATGTAAAATATTGATTTTTAAGTATATATAAATATACATGGAAATAAATTATTGATAATAATCAATAAATAACGAATAATTTTTAACTTATATGTTGGTTAATAATAGTAATAACATCTAATTCAACTTGTTTAGTGTTTTCTTCTATAATTTTACCTTTTGCAATAATATCATTTACAAATGTTTTATCTTTTAAACCACTTGAATTAATTCTAACATTCATAAAAGCACCAATTACAGCGGTTCTTGCGCAAAGTGCACCTACGCCTGCATCAGTAATACTATTGGGGTTACCAATTTGAACCATTTGTTTGGCAATTAAAATACTTTCATAACTTAATTCCATTACTTTAAATGGTACTTCTATGGCATATTTAGTTGCTGCTTGAATTGCTTCATCTCTTATTTTCTTTTCATCATCGGTAGATTTAGGTAAGGCAAATGCTTCCATAATTTTATTAAATGACATTGTATCTTCATCTACCAATTTTAATAATTGATCTTTTAGTTGTTGGCCTTTAGTAGCCCATACACTAAACTCCTCCCATCTTTCGTCCCAACCTTTTTTGTGAGAACTTAAATTTGCTACCATTGTTGCTAAACTTACGCCTAAACTTGCAACATAAGCACTTATACTACCTCCACCCGGTGCAGGACTTTCACTTGCTGTTTCATTAGCAAACTCACGTAAATTTAAATTAACTAAAGGTGCATTTTTTTTAGGGTTAAGTAAATATTCTATAATTCTTTCATTAGGATTAAACGGCGTTAATTCATCTAAACCTAAAGATTTTACTGCTATTTTAATAAGTTCTTCTTCGCTTACACCAATGCTACGTTGTTGTTTTATTAGAAAATATTTTCCTGCATCTAACAAACAATTAAGAGGGACTAAACCCACCAATTCGCTTCCGGTTACACGTAACCCACGGTTTTGTGCAGAATTACAAACCTCATCAAAAGCAATATGTAAAGGCGTAATATTAATGTTTGTAAGATTCATAGATATTTGACAAACGCCATACTCTTCAATATACCAACCTATTGCTTTTACAGCTTTTAATTTTCCTGGAATTGATTTTGGTTTGCCAGTTTCATCTAACATAATTTTTCCGGTTATAGGATTACCTTCGCGCATTACCCTACCCGCTTCACGCACATCAAACGCTACAGAATTTGCACGGCGCGTACTAGTAGTATTTAAATTAACATTATAAGCTACTAAAAAATCGCGGGCGCCTATTACAGTTGCACCACGTTTTGCATCCATTTCAGTTGGTCCAAAATCAGGTTTCCAATTTGGTTCTTTAATCTTTTTAAAAAAGCCTTCGTATTCACCATTTCTAATGATAGAAAGGTTTGACCTATTTTTATTTTTTTGAGCCTCTTCATATAAATAAACAGGTAAGTTTAAATCGTTACCAACTTTTTGCGCTAAAATAGTTGCATAATTTGCAGTTTCTTCCATAGTAATGTTAGCAATTGGAATAAACGGACAAACATCAGTTGCACCCATACGCGGATGTTCACCTTTGTGTTTACTCATATCAATTAACTCACCTGCTTTTTTTATTGCTAAAAAAGCTGCTTGTACAACTTCGTTGGGCGTACCAACAAATGTAACCACTGTACGATTGGTTGCTTTACCGGGGTCTACATTTAATAATTTAACACCATATACACTTTCAATTTCGTTTGTAATTTGTTTAATTATAGTTAAATCAATGCCTTCACTAAAGTTTGGCACACACTCAATTAATTGTTGCATAATCTATTTTTAAAAAACTATACAATATTACTAAAATAAAAAATAAGTATTAAATTAGTAATATGCTAAAAGAATTTATAAGGTATATAAATCAAAAAACTGTTTATAAATTTATATTATTATTATTTTATCATCAAGCATTAATAGCACAAATCGATACTAATTTAGTAACTAAAAATAAGCCAATTAATTTATTTGTTTCGGCAGGTTCACATGTAAGTTTATTTAATTTATCAGGTATAACAATTCCTTCGGCTCAAATACAAACAGATATAAATGTTGTCTCAAATTTTTTTGTAGGAATGGGTTATGCATTTGACCATTATAATGAAATAGATTTAATTTTCACAAGATCAATATCCTATTCAAACCGACATAATGTAAGGTTAAGAATTTACAATTACTTTGGCGATTTTAAAAAACCAATAATGGGCTACTCAGGAATTTCAATGGGGTTATCTTATTGGCAATCCAACTATAGTAGTTCAGCTTTAAATATTAATTCTACATCGCTTGGTACATCAGTATTTCCATCACTACAAGTATATTTTGGTTTAAAAACAACAATTTATAATCGTATTTTTAATATATCTGAATTAGCCTTTGGTTCGCCATACTTTATACAAACATCATTTGGTTATAAATTTTAATTTTTCCAATTAAAAAGCTTAATACAATCTATGTTAAAGCAGTAAATCTATTAACAAATTTTAACTAGCATAAAAATCTATAAAATGGCTTCCTATCTATCTTTACACACTATTATTATATCAAAAAAACATGGTAGATATTAACGAAATTAATGCAAGAATACAAAAAGAAAGTGCATTTATAGATTTACTTACTTTAGAAATGGATAAAGTAATTGTGGGTCAAAAGCACATGGTAGAAAGATTATTAATTGGCTTATTAAGTAATGGTCATATTTTACTAGAAGGTGTGCCAGGATTAGCAAAAACTTTAGCCATTAACACATTAGCAAAATGTATTGACGCACAATTTAGCAGGGTGCAATTTACACCAGATTTGTTACCGGCCGATGTGATAGGAACGCAAATTTATAATCAAAAACAAGAAGCTTTTTCGATAAGAAAAGGGCCTATTTTTGCCAATTTTGTTTTAGCAGATGAGATTAATAGATCACCAGCAAAAGTGCAATCAGCATTTCTTGAAGCCATGCAAGAAAAAC
>CAZAPH010000096.1:0-10611 GCA_964487105.1 uncultured Akkermansia sp. | reverse complement strand
TAAGAAGCAAAACCAGATGGCGCACATACTTGTGTGCCTGTACAAACTGGGGTTAAAGATCCAGATAAAACACCACCACAATCTGCATCTAAATAAGCATAAGCCCAGTCGCATTGAGGGCCACACCATTTAACTTCAGCTCTTAATGTCATGTTTTGTCCGTTATAAGGACTTAAATCTACGTTAATTGATGTCCAAGGTAAAATAGAGGTTGGCCAAGTTCCAGTACATCCAGTTGTAGTAGTTCCAACAGACGCGTTTAATCCATTTAAACCTTGAAAAGCACCATTTGCATAATAAACTTGAAATGAAGGGCATGTAATAGGGTTGTTATTTTGATCTAATACGTTAACTTTTACATATGCCGCAGAAGAAGGTGTGTGTGGATAATTTAACACCACCATAGCTAAATGAACTGTTAATTGATTATTTGAAGGAGAAACAGGAATTACACGTGAAATTGCAGAGGTACAAAAATTACCAAAAGCTGTTGAGTTGGTGCAAAAACATCCGCCACCGCCACCAAAACCAGAAGTTGATAAAGACCAATCATGACTTAATCTTACTGAAGTTGTGCCTCCACCAGGAAACACACGAGGAAATCCTCCATAAACATCTGTACCTCCAGTCATTAATTGAACAGCTCCTGTTGTTGTCCATCCTGCTGTTGTACCAGCTTCAAAATCAATGTTGGTGCAACCAGCAGGTTGTACACCCTGAAAGGTTGTGTTATTTCCACCACCAATAGGTTTAGAACCATAGTTTTGAACTGAATTGTTAAATGGTGGGGGAGGAAACATTTTATATTTTGCTTTTAACCAATTACGCTTAATGCCATCCATTAACTCATCTTTTTCTTTTTGAGTTTTTAAATGATTAGTATGCTCGTAAGCGTGGCTATAATTAAACCCTTCTAAAGAATCTATTTGTGATTTACCTATCAAAAAAGATAAAACAAAAATGAGAGCTAAAACCTTCTTCATAATTAATAAATTTGTTAATACAATAGTAATAACTTTTTAGGATAATTCTACTACTTTTAATAATTGAAAGGCTTTATTCACTCATTAATTTAATTGAAACGGCATTTTTAGGATTAAAATAGCTAAAAATTAACATATCTGTTAGTAAAAACCCTTATTTAATAATTTTGGTACAAGTGTTGTAACGTATTTTTGTAAGCATAATTATAGTTTTATAATGAAAATAATTTACTTAATAATAGTTTACTGTTTAGTTTATAATCCAATTAAATCGCAAGACGATGAACAATTAAATGCAAAACTTTGTAACGAAAATATTGATAAAAAAGCGCTTAAATTATTCGAAAAAGCAAAAGATAAAAAGAAATACAAAAAACCAGAGCGGATAGAAATGTTAATGAAGGCTCTTGAAATTGAGCCTGATTTTGCCGAAGCCAATTTATATATGGCTCAAGAAATGGTGGTTAGGGCAAAGCTTGAAAATATTTCATTTTCTCCATTAATTCCTTATTTTACAAAAGCAATTGCTGCTTGTCCTCAAATACACTCCGACCCCTACTATTATATTGGTTTTGCATACTATGAAGAAGTTAAAAATGATAGTGCCATAAAATACCTTGAAAAATTCATCAATTTTAAAGACGAAGATATGTCTAAGTTCCCGAAAGATTATGAAGCGGAGATTTATCAAGCAAAAATGATGGTTAAATCTGCTAAAAAAGAAAAAGGGTTAAAAAAAAATGTACCTTTTAATCCAATTGTAGTTAAAGGCGTTTCTACACCGAGAGACGAGTATTTAACCTATGTAACACCTGATGATCAATGGTGTTTTTATATACGAAAAATGCCTATAAAAGATCTAAACAAAGTTTATACTTCGGATAAAGAAAAGGAAACTTTTATGTTATCTAAAAAAACAAAATCAGGAGAATTTAACGCCGGCGAACCTATGTTACCCCCATTTAACACCACTGATGATAACCAAGGCGGTTGTTCAATTTCAATTGACAACAAACATTTGTATTTGGCTATTATGCGTAACGAAGGAGGTGCGCAGCCAAACGTTGACATATATGTGAGCGATAATGATAATGAAAACTGGAGTGAACCCCGAAAAATAAGCCCCTTTATTAATGATCCAAAATATTGGGATAGTCAACCCTCAATTGCATCAGATGGTTTAACTTTATATTTTGCAAGTGATAGACCTGGAGGTTATGGGGGAGTAGATTTATATGTTTCTAAAAAAGACCCTAAAACGGGTATTTGGAGTATTCCTAAAAACTTAGGACCAAAAATTAACACTAAAGGACATGAAAAAACGCCTTTTATACACAGTGATAGTGAAACCCTTTATTTTTGTAGCGATGGTCATTATGGTTTTGGTGGACAAGATATTTTTTATGTACGAAAAGATGAGAAAGGGGAGTGGATGGAACCAGAAAATATTGGCTCTCCAATTAATGGTGCTACAGATGATGCAGGCTTTTTTGTTAGTAGCGACACTAAAACAGGATATTTTTTTAGTTTTGATGAAGGAAAAGTAAGTGGTAAAGGTATAGGCAGATACGATCTATTTAGTTTTGATTTGTATAAAGAAGCACGCCCGCAAGCTGTTGCATTTATTAAAGGGGATATTAAAAACGATAACGGAACTCCAGTATCAGGAGCAATAGTTGAAATTAAAAATACTGTAACTAAAGAAAAAACATACGCTACCGTTGATAGCACAACAGGACAGTATATGGCAGCCGTTAATTTAAAACGTAAAGATGATTTAATTATAACTGTAAAAAAAGATAGTGTAGCATTTAATTCGAAAATAATAAGCACAAAAGAACTAACATACAATGCGCCAATACAAGAAATTACTTTAGATGTAAGTGATGCAAAAGCAGGAAAATCTTTTATTATTAATAACATCTATTATAACACAAATAGTGCAGATTTAAAGTTAGAAAGTAGGATTGTATTAGAGTCTTTTGCTAATTATTTAAAAGAAAACGCAGAGTTGAAAATTGAAATCCAAGGCCATACAGATAATATAGGTAAAGAAAAAGATAATGAAGCTTTAAGTAGTAACCGTGCACATAGCGTTAAATGGATGTTAGAAGAATTAGGTGTTGATGGTAAAAGAATTACCGCTAAAGGCTACGGATCAACAAAACCAATTGCAGACAATACTTCTGAAGGTGGAAGAGCAAAAAACCGTAGAACTGAATTTTTAATTGTTGAATAAACAAATACTTGTAAATGCCATTTCTTTTTTAGTTAATTTTGCAGTAATAAATCATGGCTAAAGAAACGTCCTTGCGATGTACATTATGTAATCGCGAAAAAAAAGAAGTTAAAATTTTAATTGCTGGTATTAATGGGCATGTTTGCGAAAATTGCGCAACACAAGCCTATAATTTAATTAAAGAAGAAACCTCAGGAAATCAAAAACAACAAATACAAACCTCTCTTAATCTATTAAAACCAGCTTTAATAAAAAAAGGATTAGATGAATATGTGATAGGACAAGACGATGCCAAAAAAGTATTAAGTGTTGCGGTTTATAACCATTTTAAGCGCATAAATCATGTTGCTCAAAACTCAAACAATGAAATCGAAATAGATAAAAGTAATTTAATTTTAGTAGGCGAAACAGGTACTGGAAAAACTTTATTAGCTCGAACAATTGCAAAAATGCTTAATGTTCCCTTTTGCATAGCAGATGCTACAATTTTTACCGAAGCGGGCTATGTAGGTGAAGATGTAGAAAGTGTTATTACACGATTATTACAAGCCGCAGATTACGATGTGGCTGCCGCTGAACGTGGCATAGTTTTTATTGATGAAATTGATAAAATTTCAAGGAAAGGAGATAATCCAAGTATTACTAGAGATTTAAAAGAAGGTACACAGCATGCTTTTTTAAAATTATTAGAAGGAACTGTTGCAAACATACCACCGCAAGGAGGAAGAAAACATCCCGATGCCAAAATGATTCAGGTTAATACAAAAAACATATTGTTTATTTGTGGTGGTGCATTTGAAGGTATTGAGAAAAAAATTGCAAACAGATTAAATACACAAGCTGTAGGATATAGCGCAAGTGTTAACGAAGTTGAAATAGATAAAAACAATTTACTCCAATATATTAGTCCGCAGGATTTAAAAAGTTATGGTTTAATTCCTGAATTAATAGGACGTTTACCGGTATTAACTTACTTAAAACCATTAAATAAAGAAACATTAAGAAATATTTTAACTGAGCCAAAAAATGCAATAATTAAACAATACGTTCATTAATTTATATTAGATGGTTGTTTGTTAGATTTTGATCCTGTAGTATATGATTTAATAATTGATAAAGCTATTGTATATAAATTAGGAGCACGAGGTTTACGAAGTATTTGCGAAGCCATTATGCTTGATGTAATGTTTGATGTACCAAGTAACGAAAAATTAAAACAATTTACAGTTACATACGCTTATGCGATAAACAAATTAAATAATGCAAAAATTAACCATTTGCATGTTGCTTAAAATTTAAAACTTAAAAATATTTATTTATTGCCTCTGTTCTAGAGTTAACTTGTAATTTATCATAAATATTTCTAATGTGAGTTCTTACCGTTTCGGTACTTAAAAATAATTTATCTGCTATTTCTTTATACCTTAATCCTTGTGCTAACATATTAATTATTTCGTGTTCGCGTTGAGATAATTTTATGTTAGAAGTACGTTTTTCAAATTCATGAAATGATTTAACTATTTTTCTAGCAATATCGGAGCTCATCGGAGAACCTCCATTAAAGGCTTCTTTAATTGCATCGTTGAGTTTTTCAGGTTGTGTTTCTTTAGTTAAATAGCCAGTTGCACCTGCTTTTAAAGCCGAAAAAACAGTTTCTGTATCAAACAATGATGTGTACATAACAAATTGAATTGATGGCAATTTGGGCTTTAATAATTTTACTAACTCTATTCCGTTTTGTTGAGGTAAATGAATATCTACTACAGCAACATCTATCAATAAATCGGGAATAGCTTTATACGCAGAGTTAAAATCTTCGAATGTTTTAACTATGGCAATATTTTTATCCGTTTTTAATATTGAAACAATATACTCTAAAATCTCTTTATCATCTTCAACAATTGCTATTTTAATTTTATCTTCATTCATGTTATTTAATTGTTTAAATTTATTTTGAATGTTATCCTTGTTCCTAAATTTAATTTACTTTCTATTATTATATCGGCGTTAACATCTAACGCTCTTTGTTTCATGTTTTTTAAGCCATTACCAAGTTTTATATTTTCATCAAATCCGTTACCATTATCTGTAATGGTAAACGAAAAGGTATTGTTTGTTTTTTGAAAATCTATTGTAACTTTATTAGCATTTGCATGTTTTAATATGTTGTTAAGAATTTCTTTTATTATCGAAATTACAGTTCTAACAACTTGAATTGCGTTTATTTTTTGATTATTATCTATAGTTGTATTAAAAACAAGGTTAATGTTTTCCTCTTCGAAAAAATCATAAGCATATTCTCTAATTTTTGCAATTAGTGTTTCTATTTGTAAATTATCTTCATCAAGCACCCAAATAATATCTCTCATATCAAAAATTAACTGCTTACTCTTGGTTTTAATTTTATCTATTATAGTTTTAGCTTCTTCATTTGTAACTTTTGGCTTTGAAATCATTTCACTTAAAAACAGTATTTTGTTTAAACTCGAGCCTATATCATCGTGTAAATCTTTAGAAATACGCATACGTTCTTTTTGTCTTAAATTTTGAAGATTAAGTTGGTGTACTGTATTTAAAAGTTTTCTTTTTTTTCGGTTATATTTAATAATGATATAAAGTATTAAAACAAAACTTAAAACTATTAAACTAAAACTTAAAATAAATCTATTAAACCTTGTTGATTTATTTTGTAACTCAAGTTTATTTATTTGATTTAATTTATTGAGTTCGTTAATTTTGTTTTCTTTAATTAAAGTTTCGTACGACTTTTCGAATTCAACAAACATTAAATGCTTTTCTCTACTTAAAATTAATTGAGATAAACTATCTGTTTTTCGAGTATATAATAATGCAAATTTATAGTCATTGATGTTTTCGAATAGTTTATTAATTAGGCTGTAATCATCAAGTAATAAATCGTTATTTGAATTGTATATTAAAAAGTTGTTTGTTAATTTAATTACCACTTTACCAATTTGTATTGGTGAATACCTTTTAGTGAAAATTTTAGAGTAATTAATTTTTAACTTAATACTATTTTCTAAAGGTTTATTTTTTAAATTATTAAATAAAACCTGAGCTTTAGTGTAATAATAAATGGCAGAATCGTAGTGTTTAAATTCTTGAAAGGCATCTGCCATAAAAGTTATTGCGGTTGCTAAAGAAAAAGTATCCGTATTATTTGTTTTTAAACCGTTAACTGATTTACGTAAATAATAAAAAGCAGAATCATACTTTTTTAATTTTTGAAAACTAACCCCTAAATAACCGAATAAAATATTTTTATGATAATCTTTGTCTTCTGTTCTTATGTTTGCAATTGCAATCCCTTTGTATAAACATGCTTTAGCTAGATTAAAATCGTTTACGCGTAAATAAAGTTCTCCTAAATAATAATAATATCTTGGGTTAGCATCGGGTGTTTTTATAATATATTTAGAGGCTTTTTTATAATTTTGCAATGCTAAATTGTAATGACCAAGTTTTTTGTGATAATAACCCAAATTACAAAACGAAACAAACAATAACTTTTCTTTATTACTTTTTTTAATTAAATCATACGCTAATTCATTATATAACAAAGCTGAATCGTACATCATCATTGTTTCGTAACAGTTACCTATACCATTGTATGCATTATAAACATATAAACTATCATTGTGTTTTTTGGAGATAGATAATAACAAATTGCCATATTTTAATCCTTCTTTTGGATTATACATTCCTTTTTCAAAAGTTAAAATGTAAAGGCAATTTAGTTTTTGTTTAAGGTTGTTTGAGGTTTTATAAACATTCTCTACGCTATCTAAAAAAGCACTATTAATAGCGTAAATTTTAGAAAAACTCACAACAAATACACAACAAAAAAAGTATTTATATACATTAATTAGAATATGTTTTAACGTGTTTATAATGCTAAATTACAGTACAAATTTTATAAAAAAAGAATTTGTTTAAAATACTTTATTAAAATTACTACTAAAGTGGTATTGATGTGTTTTTTATAGAAAATTACTTTTGGCTATAATTAAATATGAAACAATTTATTTTTATAGCCGTTATATTTTTATTTATAAATAATAAAACAATTTCGCAAGAAAAAATTTCTTACACAACCATTGATTATTCTACTAAGTTAAGTCCATTTAAAGTTTCGATAACTTTGTTAGGAATTGAAAGCATGTTGCCACAAGCTGGCGTTTTAGCAGAAGGCGCAATTGGTAAAAGATTTGGATATAATTTTTGTTATAGGCGGAATTTAGCAAAGTATGTTTTTCTCACAAATAAAAATTATGTTGTTAACACTTCAGATACAAAATACGGTAATTATTTAGAGGCAGGAACAGATTTTTTTATTTTTGATAAAACGTTTGATAACAGTTCATTAAAAGTTACAACTTCTGAATGGGTAAATGGAAATACAAGTTATTCAAAATCATTTACAGCTTTAGTAAAAAAAAGAAAACAAAAAGGAATACATCTGGGTTTAATAAACTATAACCGAATGTTTTTTTCTTCATCAGATACTTCAATTATTGGTAATGTTGAATTTACTTCTGATAATGGTAAAAAACTAAAACAACAAAACGCAATTTATGGTACTAATAGTATTAACACTGTTTTATTTGCTGGTTTTGTTTTTAAAAGAGTTATTAAAACTACTGTGTCTGCTGATGGTTGGAAATATTATAAACATTTCTCTCGTCGGTTTTATATTGATCTCTTATATGGAAATACAAATTTTAATAATATAAACATTAATGGTGTTGCCTATAACGCAACATCACCTAAAATAAACCCTTTAGGTTATAGGTTAGGTTTTGAATGGGATGGAAAAGGTTGTGTTATAGGTTTTGAACTTGGCATGAGGCCAGGCGTGCAGTATGATTTACCTTTTTACAATTATTTTAACTTAAACTTTAGTTTTAATATAATAAATGGCGATATGCGCTATGCAATGAGATCAAAAAAATAACATGAAAAAATACGCTATAATCCTTATAACGTTTTGTGTATGCTTTATAAGGGTTACCAAAATATTTTTCTAAAATTGAAGTTTAATTGGAAAATGAAAATCCTTTGAAAAATCAAAGGTAAAAGGAAAAGTTTATACTCGACAACAAAAAATATATTCAATAGATGTGTTTTACAATTAAAAACAAACTATTTTATTTAAAAATTTTCTTATTATTCTCACAAGTTATAATAGGGCAAAAAACATCTTGTTTATTATACCGCAATTTACTTGGTTTTGGATATGGCGCTGGTTATACAAGCTGTATTACCACACCGCTTAATTCTGATAAAAATGAATATTTGTGCACTTCTAATGATTTTATTTATACTTTTAATATAAATTCACGGCCTTTTTCCAAAAAAAGTGGTTTTAAAGTTGGTGTATATTTTGATGGCACTTTAGGTTTAAGTTTTTCAAAATGGTACTATCGTAATTTAACACCAACTAGTGAAATAGTATGGCAAAATAATTATGGTGTATTGATAAATTTTAATTTAGGCTTTCAGGGTGGATACTATTTTCATGAACAAAATTTTGTAATTGGATTAAGATATTTTAATAATTATAATCATGATCAAATAAGGTCTAGTTACGGAAACGCTGACGATCCGTCTTCATTAGGAGTGTTTTTCACTAAAAATAATTTTAATGGAGATGTTAGTTATGGTAATGATAAAATACCTGGTGTATTAACAAGAAGTCCTGTTACTTCTATTTTAAGATTTAATTTTAGTTATAATATAGTGTTTAAAAATCATAAAGAGGGCAATCCAATTATGTATGTTGGTCTTCGTTTTGAAAATAATTTTTTTAATAAAAATTACATTATTAAAAATCAAGGAGACCATTTAAAAATTAATGGCTTTAGTTCATGGTTACATGCAGGGATTAGATTGTAAATAATTAAAATCTTTTTCTCAATTTTTATAAAATTACTTATCTACATCACAATTATTTTTTTAATAGTGATTGTTTTCTGTTTCTAAATGATTTATACCACTTTGATTTAACAACTAATCCTATAATCAGAATCAAGTATTTTTTGTGGCTGCATTACCATTGTAAAATTAAAAAATAGCTTTGGACTATTTTTTAATTACAATTGGTGTTATTTTTAAAAAAGTATTACTTTAGCTTAAATGTTTACAAAAATGAAAGTTAAATTATTAGTGGTGTTTTTGTTTTTATGCATTGTTGCGCCATTAATTTCAATTTTCACTTTATATCATTTATCTCAAAAGCAAATAAAAAAAGAAATTAAACATAAAATCATTTCTAAAATTAATTTAAAAGATTTGGTTTTATTAAAGTTT
Organism: uncultured Akkermansia sp.; assembly: GCA_964487105.1. Lineage (GTDB taxonomy): Bacteria > Bacteroidota > Bacteroidia > B-17B0 > Aurantibacillaceae > Aurantibacillus. Next base: position 1,059 of record CAZAPH010000096.1, on the reverse strand, counting down.
AGTAAAAATGAGTTGCTAACAAAGCTAGAATGGGAACATGATTTGGAATTTGAATTTAATCACCAAATGTATGATGTAGTTAAAAGTATTGAAAAACCAGATAGTATGTATTACTGGTGTTTGTTAGATAATAAAGAAACAAAACTTAATAAAAAATTAGAACTTTTATTAGCTAAAATTTTAAGAAATAAATCTACTCAAAAAAATAAACAAAAAAGATTAGGTAATTTTTACAACTCCCTTTTTTGCGAACACTTTAATAAATTAAATTTTATAAGCTACCTTATCTCACAAAAAAAACGTTATGTTTTTACAAAATACCACAGTTTTACATTACCTCCTCCTTTTCCGCCACCAAAGTATTGTTAATAGCGCCTATAGGCTTGCTATAATTTTAGCTAAATAAATTTTTAACTCAAAATAACTTTACATGCAAAAACTATTTTTGCTTGCATTGGGTATTGTGTACTCATGTGCTTGCATTTCACAAAACAATCAATTAAAAGGGAAACTAATTGATGAAAAAGAAAATATTCCATTAATAGGAATAACAATTAAATTAAACAATAACTATATAACAACAGACAATAACGGTAACTTTTTTTTCACTTGTACAGATTCAGTTAACATTAGTGTAACATCTGATAATTATTTGCCTTTTAAAAGCAATTTTTATTGTACAAATTCTGATAGCTTAATTATTAAAATAAAAACTAAAATTAAGCAATTAGATACTGTTTAGGTAACCACTACTTCAAACCCTAATAAATCTCAATTAGAACAGCCTTAATCAATAGTTAATCTAGAGCAACAAATGTTAGGGAGATCTACTGGACTTTATTTAGATGATGCTATTAATACAAATGTACCTGGCGTAACAATGCAGCGTAGAAGTCAATCTGGTGGGCAGCAAATTAACATACGCGGATACGGCAACGGTATGGGTTTTAAAGGAGTATCAAATAATTTTGACGGACAAGGCATTAAAATGTATTTTATCGGCATACCTATTACTGATGCAGAAGGAGTTACTGTTATGGATGTTATAGATTATGGTTC
>CAZAPH010000095.1:0-10758 GCA_964487105.1 uncultured Akkermansia sp. | reverse complement strand
TGCTTTTATTAGTTTTGCAGCAATTACTTTTCTAATCATATATTCCACACAACTTTGTGCTCGCCCTTGTGATAGTTTTAAATTATAAGCATCGTTACCACGCGCATCTGTATGCGAACTTAATTCAATATCTAAATTATCGTTTACTTTTAAAATTTCTATAATTTTATCTAAAACCTCTTTTGATTTTGGTCTTAAAGTATATTTATTAAAATCGTATTCAACGCCTTCAATCTCGATATCTCCTTCTGGAATTTTATTTAAGAAAAAATCTCTTTGAAAAATTTCGCTTTCTGTTTTACCTTTAGTTGCAACTTCGTTAGCACTACCAAAATAACCGTTTTTTTGTGCTTTCATAAAATATTCCATGTGTGGTTTTAAAGGAGTTGAGTAAAAACCTGTTTCATCTGTAATTAAAAAGAAAGGTTCTTCTCCATCATGTACATCTTTTATTGTAACTAATGCGCCTGGTATTGGGTCGTTTGTAGTACCATCAAACACTATACCTTCAACCGAAAACTTAATTGGTTCGTTTTCATAACTAAATATTTTATAGCAATGACCACCATCACAATCTATTCTATCACTCGAGAAAAAGCCTTTTGTACCTAAGCGCTCCATAATAAAATAGGCATCATCTTTACTTGAGTTAATTGGTACATTCATGTTTTTAGGTAAACTATATGTACTATCGTCTACATTTAAACTTGATTTAAATACATCATATCCTCCTAAACCATTCCAACCATTTGAACTAAAATATAAAGTATTGCTTATGGCATGCATAAAAGGTGTAATTTCATCACCTGTTGTGTTTATTGCATTACCTAAGTTTTTAGCTTCACCAATTGCACCTGTTTCGCTAATATCAGCTACCCAAATATCAAATCCTCCTAAGCCGCCTGGTCTGTTTGATGAGAAAAATAATTTAGTTCCGTCAAAGCTTACAAATGGGTTTTGAGATTTATAACCGGGCATATTAATGTTTGTACCTAGTTTCATGGCTTCAAAAAATTTACCTTCAATAGAGCGTGCCATGTATATAAATGCCTCTGTTCTATTGTTATCGCTCCAACGTGTAAATAGCATTACTTCATCTGGTGTAAATACACCTGAACCTTCGTGTAAAGCTGTATTTACTGGCCTTCCAAAGTTTACAGGGCGTTGCCAAATTGTATCATCAATAGATGTTTGGTATAAATCGCAATAATATTTCGAATCTTGTTTTAATGGATCAGTTACAACTCCATTTCTTCTTGAACTTGTAAAAACAACTTTATTTCCACCAAACGAATAACTTGTTCCAAAACTACTGGTTCCTTTGTTAAAAACCATAGTATCCATTAATCTAACTTTAATTAATTTACGAACTTGACTAGAATCTAAAGCAAAATAACAACTCGATTGTTTTTTAGATGAAATTTTTAGTAATGAGTCTGTACCAACGCCGCCATTCATATAATCATCAAAAACTTTTAAAGCTTCTTGGTATTGTTTTAAATTCATTAAAGAAATACCGTAATAGTAAGGAGCATCAGGATACACTTTTCGTTCAACACATTTTTTATAAGCGGGTACAGCATGCGAGTAATCAAAATTTAAGCGATAACTTTGTGCTAAACGGTAAAGTATATAATCAAATTTACTTGAGTTTACTATTGTTTCTTTTGCTGTATTTACACTATCTTTTTTTTTGGTAACTTTTAGTTCGGGTACTTTAAAAAGCGATTTCATTTTTAAGTTAACCAATTGTGCTTCGTAAGGGATTACGTAATTGCGTAAAACTGTGGTATCATCTAAAACTTTAGCATAATAAACCGCTGCAGTTGCATAATCTGCTTTGGCATAAGCATCATCTGCAATTTCAATCCAAACTTTTTTAGATTGAGCATAAATTGTAGTAATAGAAAAAATACTAAGTAATAGTAAAGTAATTTGGTATTTAAGTTTCATAATAATTATAAACGAGGGCAATTTCTAATTTCTTGATTTTTTGATTTTTTTCCTAAATAAGTTATTCCAATTTCAAAAGCACCTCTAGTTTTAGATGTATTTCTTAAACCAGAGTAATTAAAATCATAAGCTATTTTTGCAATATAATTATCTTTTCTAAATCCAATACTACCAATTCCTGCATCATTAGGACGAATTATAAAACTTGCCAGTGCATAAAATTTTTCACCTTTAAAATAATACCCAGCATCTAATGCAATTGTTTGTTGAATAATATTTACTTGATTATATAAAAGTATTTTTGGTGTAAAATAAAATAATTCACTTACATTAATTCTAACGCCTGTGTGTGCATAAAAACGCATAGGTAATCTATTGCTACTTCCGTAAAATGTTTCTTTGGGTTGGGTTAAGTTAAATCCGCTAATTCCAAAAAATGGATTAATTCGTGATTGTTGTTTTGCATAATAATACAATGCGCCAAAATTTACTACTTCTTGAAACTGAGCTTGTCTTGTAAAATTTTCTTGATTATTAATGTTTTTATCAAAGCTTCCGCCATCTATAGTACTCCATTGGTTATCAAATGAAAATAATTGGTATTCCATACGTTTTTGAGTAAACCCGGCTTGTAAACCAAATGATAAATTATGAAATTTACCTTTATCTAAAGGTACAGCATACGATGCGGAGCCTAATGCTTGAAAAACATTGTAGTTACCAAATCCGGCACGCATGTTACTTATTTGACCACCAAAGCCCCATTTACCTTTTGGTAAATCAAAACTTACTAAACCTGTTGAATAAGGTTTGTATGCAATAGCATTCCATTGATTTCGGTAATGCATGTGTAATCGCATTTTACCATCTACTAACCCAGTCATTGCTGGATTTAAAAATAATGGTGCCATGTCGTACATACTCAAGTGAAAATCTTGAGCACTTATTGTATTTCCAAAAAAGAACTTAAATACAAATGTTATTATTAAAATTTTTTTCATTATTATCTAATTAATGTAATATCACCATGTTTTTTAATAACTCTATTGTTATACATATCTGTTTCTAATGTCCAAACATATACTCCTACAGGTTGTGGCTCGCCATTTTTAGTACCATCCCATCCTTTCTTTTGATCTGTAGTTTCAAATAACAATTCTCCCCAATTATTATAAACTCTAAAGGTCATTTTTTCAAAAGGGCCTCCTTTAACAAATAATAAATCGTTATTATTATCATTATTTGGACTAAATGCAGTTGGTACTTGTGGTAATAAATTTACTTCAATTCGTTTACTTGTTGTATCACTGCATCCATTTTGATCGTAAACTGTTAATGTAATAACAAAACTTCCAGGCTCTTGATATGAGTGTGTAGGGCTTTGGTTTAAACTGCTTCCACTTTCATCACCAAAATTCCAACTCCATCCATTAACAGCATTTGTTGGTGTTGAAAAATCTGAAAAATAAACAGGCTCTTGTGCAACTGTAGGATTGTTAGTCATTCCAAACTCTGCATTTGGTTTTGGATTTATGGTTATTAATTTTGTTATACTTGCTGTACATGAATTATTACTAGTTGCTGTTAGTTGTACATTATAAGTGTTCGCTAAAGAATAGGAGTATGTAGGGTTTTTAATAGTACTTGTTCCTCCTGCAGCATCACCAAATTGCCAAAACCATCCAGTAATATTACCTGGCGTTACAAAACTACTATCACTAAATGCCGCATATAAATCCTGACACGCATTTTTTAAAGAGAAGTTTGGTATTGGTAATGAATTAACGGTTATACGTTTACTTGTAGTATCCGAACAACGTACACCAGATCCGTTTGTACCTGATACTGTTAATGTTATTACATAACTTCCTGTGTTTGTATAAGTGTAAATAGGATTAGAAAAACTTGATACACTTGTTGGGCTAAATCCAAAATTCCAACCGTAAGATAAACTACTCGTTCCGTTTGCTAATGAATTGTTTGTAAATAATACTGGATCATTTACACATTTTTTTGCACTAATCGAAAATAAAGCTTCAGGCGAATCTACAAATGTTACTGCAATTGTTTGGCTATTAGGCGGACAATTATTACTTAACGCCTCTAATCTTATAATTACAGAACCTGCACTTAAATTTGCTGGTGACGGAAAGTATTGAGTATTTAATGAAACAATGTTAGGTGTAAAGGTACCAGGCGAACTCGTAAAAGGCGCACTCCAACTAAAACTATTAAAATTACCGCTTATTGTTCCTGTTAAAGGTATTGGCGCATTTCTACAAACTGCAGTTGTGGTAGATGTTATTTGTACTAGTGGTGTTTGTGATATATTTACCCTAACTGTATCAGAATTTGATGGAGGACAAATTCCTCCAACTGAAGTTAAATAAAATTTAATTTCAGTTAAATTTTGATCATTAGTACTTAATGTATAAGAAGCATTAGATTGTGGAATTTGTGTAAATGCTCCAGTACCGTTATAAGTTGACCATGTGCCTGATAAACCTCCTGATATAGTTCCGCTTAATGCAACTAAGGTTGAAGTTGAACAAATTGTACCAGTAGTACTTGTTAAAATATTTGGTTTAGGAATAATATTAACTGAAATTGTAGTACTTACAGGTGCACACCCCGCCTGACCAGGAAGTGTAACAGTATATATAATATTGCTTAAAGTATAATCTGATGAACTAAATTGATATGTTGGCACTAGAGTTTGATTTGTTGGAAAAAATAACCCTGTTCCGTTTCCGGTATTCCATGTTGGTGCCATTGTAGAACCAACAGCGCTTGCAGATAATGTAATAACACTTTGATTTGTGCAAGCAAAGGTATTAGAAGCTGTAATTTGAGGTGGATTTATAAATGTCACTGTTAAATTGGTTGATGTATTAACACAACCAGGGTTAGGCCCTGAACTTGTTAATGTAAAATTTATTGTACCTGCAGTAATATCAGCAGATGATGGTGTATAAGTAGTAATTGGTCCTGGTACACCATATATACCACCGCTGCCTCCTGTCCAGTTTGCAGATAATGCAGTGCCTGGTAAAACTGCACCAGTAAGGTTTAGAAAAGTAACATTATTTTTACATACAGGTGCAATAGTACTTGTTATTGATACAACAGGTTTTTTATTTATAACAACTGTAGCTGTGTTACTTACAGGTTCACAACTTCCTACAGAAGTTAAAGTGAAATTAATGTTGTTTGATAACTCATCACCAGATGAAAAGTAATAGGGGACAGAAACTGTGTTAAGTGTTGAGGTGTAAACGGGGGCAAATGTTCCAGTACCTGATGTTGACCATAATCCTGTTATAGCTCCACCCGTTACAGTTCCTGTAAGCATTACAGATGGTGTGCCTGCACAAACTTGAACAGTTGGTTGTGTTACTACTTGTACTTTTCTTAAAAAAGAAGACATGTAATGAAATAATCCTCCGGTTGTTGCGTTTCCTCCAAAAATACCAAGCGCAAAATCATTTGGCGATGGAAATAATGTTGTTGTAAAGGTGTTTAAAATAGTATAAGTACCAATAGGGCATGTAGCTAAGCTATTTAAATTTAATTGTGCTCCCCAAAATGGTCCGCCAACTAAAGTACCTGTTCCTGGCACTTGAGTAAAAGCACCACCTGGTACCGGAATTGACATTGTACCAGTACTATTTGTTAAAGTAAATGAGTTTTGTGCACCATTTTTACATAATAAATTAACATAAAATCCTTGGTTATTAGTGCGAGAAAATGCTACTAAGCTAGATCCAGCACAACTTAAAGGTGGTAAAATTGCTTCGCCTAATTCGCAACCTGTGCCAGATGCATGTAAACAGTACACTTTTTTATTTGAATTAATGTAAGTTAAAGGTTGGGTAGTTTTATAATGGTAAGTATCTCCTTTGTTCATTAATGTTGTTGTAGTTACACCATCATTAATTGTAAGTTGTGTAAAATTATCAGTTGCAACTACATAAGCGCCTTCGTGCTCTGGTGCATTCATGTAGCCTTTATTTAGAATATAGTCTGTACAAGTAATTTCAACAGGTACAATTTGATCTCCCATTAAATCAAAACAACCTGTTGCACCTCTAACTGAATCATCAGCAACGGTTACACAAATGTCTTTATCTGAACTAATTGCTGTACCACTTAAGTTATTACCAATTATGTTGGTGTTTTGAACTGAATTTTCAATTGTATAAACATCTCCTGCATTAACTAACATAATACTGTATGTAGTATTTGCAGGATGACCAACTACATTAGTTTTAGGTAAAATCCAAACTGTAGTATTTGGTTTTGTTGCAACTATATTAATTTGTTGTTTTGGTTGTGTGGTTATTCCATCGCCATTTAAATCGCCACCAAGGGTTTGATTAAACCATTTTGTTTGAAAAGGACAAAAGAAATCTTTTCCAAAACCATTTTGACCTTTTAATGAAAATGTTTCTGGGTTATAAAAATTTGTTGCTCGAGTTATAACATCATATACAACGGTTATATTAGGGTTTGTGTTTGAAACTACTGTTGGGTTTATTGCTGATGAAATATACAATCCATAAGGTAATACAGTATTAGCTGGTCTTGATTCCCAAAAATCAAAACCTAAAGTGGAGCTGTTAGCTAATTTATTTTTCCACATTGTATAGTCAAAGGTTCCTGTAAAATCTAATACAAAAGTTGTATCATATTTACTTGGCCCACTTAAAGCTGGTTGCCTTAGTTTAACAACAGTGCCTGGTTGTCCTGCAAAATGAAATTTAATATCATCTTTCCACCAATGATCTGGTGTAACCCAAGGTGCAGCAAACCAAAAACTGGTATCTATTTGTGCAGATACATTTATCGTTTTTAAGATAAATATAAAAAACAGTACTACTAAATTATTTTTTTTCATCTTCTGCTTTTTTGTTTTTTAAGTTAGTTTTAATTGAATTATCAATGTTGTTAAATTCTTCTTCATCAGCATCTAACACTTTATCTGTTGTAGTTTTACGTTTTTTGTGTGCTTTGCTATATCTTAAAACTATTTCGTGCGAACCTGTTGAATAATTTTGTAATTGCGATGTTGTATAATCATAAGCGTAGGCTATAGAAAATTGTTCCATAATTGTTGCGCCAATCATACCAGACATTGATGAGTTAAGGCGATAGTTAAACCCAATCCAATAACTATTTTTATAAGTTAATTTTAAATTTCCTTCAACTTGGTATGGTGCAGGAGCATTAAATCTTGCTAAAATACTAGGTTGTAAAACCCATTCTTTTTTCTTTTTATCTAAAGTAAAATTATAACCTGTGGCAATGTAATTATGAGCAGTTAACTTGCCTTTGGTATTGCTCCAATTTATTCTAGAACTTATTAAAGATAAACTACTAAAACTAAAGAAAAATTTGTTTGAATATAAATATAAACCAGCATTACCATCAAAAACGTTTGCATTTAATATGTTATTTCTTAAAAATGGGTCGTCTAAATCAGTAGGGTAGGGAACTGCATCATAAATTTTAATATTGTATTGCGCTGCACCAGCACTAAGTCCAAAGCCTAATTTATATTTTTTATTAATTTTTAAATGATAAGCATAAGCTGCTGAAAATCCAGTTTGATTTAATAAGCCAACCCTATCATTCATAATTGTGCCTCCAACTGCCATGTAAGGTTTCTTTTTAAAAGTACTATATCCATTTGCGTAAGCAGTTCTTGGGGCATTTTCAAATCCGCTCCATTGTTGCCTGTATTGTAAAGCGTACTCTTGACCTGGAAATACACCTGCATAAGCAGGGTTGTATAAAAACGGATTATTAATAAAATTAGTAAATAATGTTTGTTGTTGAGCAAATGTAAATACAACAACTAAACAAAATCCAACTATTATATATTGTTTTAATTTCATGTTCTATTTTAATAAAGTTACTGTTCCTTTAAAAATTCTACTTTCGTTATCATTTAGTTTAATTACATAAAAATAAGCGCCTACTGGTAATGGGTTACCTTTGTAGCTTCCATCCCAAGCGTTAGAATAGCCTTTGCTTGTAAATAATTCTTCGCCCCATCTATTAAATATGGATATTTCTGCTTTTGGATAATACACATCAATAAAATCTAAACGCCAAATATCGTTTTTACCATCGTTATTTGGTGAAATCATAATGGGAATTAACTAGGATATTTCTGAAGCAATATTGTTTATTTTAATAAGATTGGTGTATGAACTAACACAACCAAATTGGTCAGTAATGGTTAACCCAACCGTATAAGTCCCATTTACGGTATATGTAGTGTTTGGATTTTGAATAGTACTAACCTCACCATTACCAAAATTCCAATTCCATGAAACAGCAGCAGTACTGGAATCTATAAAGGCAACATTACTTGTTAAACTTACTAAATTACTTATTGAATAAATAAATTTAGCAATTGGTCGCGGGGTAATGTTTACTGATTTGGTTATACTTGTTTGGCAATTATTTGTACTTGTAACTACATGTGTAATATTATACACACCTTGACTAGGGAAAATTATTGATGTATCTTTTGCAAATGAGAAACCAAATCCTCCAAAATCCCAATAATAACCTGTATTTAAAATTGAACCTGGGGCTTGTATTGTAGATAAATCTGTAAAATTAATTTTTTGAGCAGAGCCAGAACATTCTCTACTTATTTCATAACTTTCATTTGGTAAACCATATACTGTTGCATATCGTTTAGCTGAATTTGGACAACCATAGTTATTTTTCACCTCTAATGTTACTGAATATGTACCTGGTAAAGAAAAAGTTGTAACAGGATTAACTGATGAAGAATTTACTCCGTTTCCAAAATCCCATTGCCATGAACTTAATGGTGTAGGGTAGGAGTTAAGTGATAAATCAATAAAATTTGAAGGTTGGTTTAAACACACAGGACTTACAGTAAAATTAGCTGTTGGTTGGTCTCTAAAATCAATTTTAATTTGATCGCTAACACCTAAACATAATCCATTGGCTGTTGTACTAAAATTTAATACTACAAAACCGTTTAATGTTTCAGTTGGTGTTGCAATATAGGTTGGTGTTAATGAAGTTGGAGAATTTGTAAAAGTACCTCCACCGCCATACCAAACGCCTGTACTAGTAGCAGTTCCAGAAATTACAGCGTTTAATGAAACTGTAGGGGAGTTTTTACAGCTATTTAAATCAGGCCCAACAGATACACTTGGTGGTTGAGTAAAAATAACATTTACACTATCAGAAACTGGTTTACATTGTTGATTATTGGTACTTGTTAATTTAAGCTTTACAGTACCGGCGGTTATATCCGCAGGACTAGGAATATAATTATTTATTAATGAAAGGTTATTAGGTATAAAAACACCAGAGCCAAAAGTTTGCCATTGGCCCGTACTTGTTGTAGTACCAGAAACTATACCTGATAAAAATACTGTAGGATTATTAGCACATCTTAAAATAGGATTAACAGAACTTGCATATACTTTTGGTGCTTTTTTTATAGTAACTTTTAAAGTATCTTTTACATTATTGCAACCTGGCGTATTTGTGCTTGTTAACACTAATTTAATCAGAGTCATTGCGGTATCTGAATTTGATAAATTGTAAATACTGTTTAATACCGTAGGTCCTGGAACAAATGTGCCATTTGCAGGGGCAACCGAATTCCAAAAACCTTGGTTAGATGAGCTAATAACATTTCCACCTAATTGTACAGTGCCATTATTTGAGCAAATGGTTTGTGGTAGCCCTGCATTAACAATAGGAGGTTGTTTAATATGTAATTTAAACGAATCTATTTTATTTGGGCAAATTCCGGTACTTGTTAAAACAAATTTAATGATACCGCCAACAGTAGTTGGAGTAGGTTTAACTAAAGTGTCAATTAATGCTGGGGTATAAATATTACTTGTATAAGTTGTCATAGGAGAACCAAATGTTCCAAATCCATTATAAGACCAAACACCAGTATTAGGGCCTCCACCAATAATTCCTGCTAAATTATAGGTTGTATTTCCACATATAGTTGCGCTAGGAACTGCACTTGCTTTAACATAAGTTTCGCTTCCAAATTCACTTCCAAAAGCAAAAGCGCTTCCTGAAGTTGATAATCCGTTTCTTGCTCCTGCACCAAATAAATCATTTGCATTTTTAATTTCATTGTGCGACCCAACCGCAATTTGTGATGTATTAAAATACAAATTTGCAGCAACAATATCACCAGATGTGCCGGGTACTGTTGTAAAACTTAATGGACTAATAGGCACAGGTGTACCATTGCTTGTTAAGGTAAATGAACCTTGATTACCATTTCGTGTATATAAATGTAAATTTAACGAATCTGTACTTAATCGAACAAATGAATTAGTATATGAACCTGCACAATATGCAGCAGGGAGTTGTGCACCACTCATTTTACAACCGAAACCTGCCATTTGAAATAAATAAGTAGGTTTACCTGTTTTAATGTAAGTTAAATCTGAAATATTTACAGTATAAGTTTCTGCACTGTTAATTAACCAACTTATTGTTCCTGTTGGGGTGGTTATTGATAAACTTGTGCCATTTTCTGGTGCTAAAATATAAGCAACTTCATTTGTTGCGTTTCCTTTTATTAAAACATAATCCTTTCCAATTTCTGAACTGTTGGTAATTTGATCGGCAAAGTAAGAGTTACATGAGGTGTTAGTATTTACAGCACCATTAATTGTTATGGCAATATTTCTATCAGCAGAATCTATACTTCCTTTAAGTTCGCTTGGTTTAATAATTCCATTGTCTTTCATTGAAAAAGTTTCGCCTTGATTTAAT
>CAZAPH010000094.1:0-10974 GCA_964487105.1 uncultured Akkermansia sp. | reverse complement strand
CCATTGTAAAATTATAAAATAGCTTTGGGCTATTTTATAATTACAATTGGTATTAGTTTAAGGTTATAGCTAATTATTTAAAATTGTTATTTTATTTCTTCCCAGTTTAAGTTTTCCGTTTTCTTCAAGTTGTTTTAACAACCTAGATACCACAACTCTTGCCGTTCCTAATTCATTAGCAATTTGCTCGTGTGTTACATAAATTATGTTACTTTTCGTTAATTCATTTTTTTTAATTAACAACTCTAAAATTCTTTCATCTATTTTTTTAAATGCAATATCATTAATTATTTCTAACAGTTCCTCAAATCTTTTATGATACAATTTAAAAATATACTCTAACCATTCAGGATATTCTTTAATTAATAAAACGGCTTTTTCAATTGGTAAAAATAAAATTTCGGAGTTTTCTTCAACTTCCGCTTTTACCTTATTGGTATCATTGTGTAAACCTCCAAGCAAAGACATAATACAGCTTTCGCCTGTTTTTATATAGTATAATAAAATCTCTCTTCCATCTTCTTCGGTTCGTATAATTTTTAAACTACCCTTAATTACAATTGGAATTGATCGGATATTTGTATGTTCAACAAGTACCGTTTCTCCTTCTTTATATTCTTTTTTTAAACTATAATTATAAAGTTTATTTACTAACTCTGGAGACGCATTGAATTCTTTTAGTAAACTTAAATTAGTCATAATAATTAATTTATAAAATTAAACCTTTACAAATTAAAAACAAATACGATATATTATTTTTATATTGGTTTAACTATAAGCGTATCGCTATATCCTAAATATTGTACTCCGTTTTTTACCTGAATTTGTTGTGGAGGTTTATTATATTTTTGGTGAGTTTCATTAAATAACTTAGTATTATAACTTATTAAAACGCTATCTTTTTGGTAAAATAAAAACTCGTTACTTACTTGAAATTGCGTTAAACCTTTAATGTAAATTGATTTGCTAAATGTTCCATATATATCAAAAATTGTTATCCCAGAATCAAAACAATTTAAATAAACATTTCCGTTTTGTTCAATTAAAAAATTTGGATTTATTTTTTTATTAAAAATTAAATTTAGATTTCCTGTTCGGTTTACAATTTTAGATTGTTCATTAAATCTTATTAATTCTGAGTTTCGTTTGTCAAAAATCCAAAAACTATTATTTACACTTGCACAAACTAAGTCTGTTTGTTCAAAACCAAGTGCTTCAAGATTTATGTTATCACTATTAATTGAGAGTTGATTATCAATAAAAATAATTTGTTGAAATTCTTTATAATAAACAATTATTTTTAATGGGTTTGTAACATCTATAGATGTTATATTGCCCAATTGTAAATTACTATATCTATTTATTAATTTACCTTGTTGATTATATTTTACAACCTCATCGTTATTTACAAAATAAATGTTTCCTAAATTATCAACTTTAAACGATTGATGTTTTTGTGCAATTTTAAATGATGAGTTTTGTTTAAACGAAGAGCATAAAAAAAGCAAAATAAAAATATGTACTATTTTATTTTTCAATTAAAACTGTCCGGTTTCTACTAATTTAATGGCTCTTTCAACCATAACATCTTCAATAGGATCATATTGAACCTTCATGCTATTCCCAAATAAACTAGCTAAAGCTTGCCAAAAACAAGCTTGAAAATTACCTCTTAATTGTTTAACAATTTCATAAGTGGTTTTTCCTGTTTCTCTATCAATTAATTTCATTAATATTCGTCCCTGTGAAACACTTAATCCTTTTAATTCATCTTCAAATTCATTTCTTAAATCTTTTTCACAAATTTTTAAAAATGCTTTTTTTGTGTTTTCATCTTTTATAGCAGAAAGTGCCTTGTCGTATTCTTTTAATTTTGCGGCAGCTAGTAAAGCGTAAGGATATACTTTTTTAACATTATGTTTCGTTCTTGTCCAATATTCAAATTGGCGATGATTTTTAAATTGAAAGGTGGTAATAACTTCAATATAATTACAATAAAAAACTGGAATTGTGTCTCCATTTAAAATTTCGGCCTGACAACGAAAGCCTTTATTTACAGGCTGTGTAATGTCTTGAGTAAGCGTTTGACCCTTAACTATAATTATAAATAGTGTGCTTAATAAAAATACAAAATATTTGGTTTTAAGCTTAATCATCTTTTATAGTTAATAATTGTTTACGTAAAAAGTAACCTATAAGTTACGTACAATTTAAAATCTATTAGATTTCCATTTACTTTTTTTAACAAAATCGGTTGCTTTTGAGTTATTGTTTTTAGATTTTTGATTGTTAAAAATTATATCTGCTGCAATTGCTGCAATTTCTGAGTTTTGATTATTCAATTCTATTAACATTTCTGGTTCAAAATAATTTTTTATAAACCCTGTATCAAAATCCCCTGAAACAAATTTAGGGTGAGTTAAAACAAACTTACAAAAATCTAGTGTGGTTTCAACACCAACTATTTTATAATCATCAATTGCACGTAACATTTTTTCAATGGCTTCAGTTCTGTTTTTACCATGTGTAATTAATTTAGCAATCATACTATCATAATAAATTGGTATATCCATTCCTTGTTCAAAACCATCATCAACCCTTACGCCATTACCTTGTGGGGTTTTATATATTAATAAATTACCAACTTCTGGTAAAAAATTATTCATAGGGTCTTCTGCGCAAACCCGCACTTCAAAACTATGGCCATTTATTTTTATATCTTCTTGTTTAAAACTTAACTTTTGATTGCGAGCAACATTTATTTGTTCTTTAACTAAATCCAACCCTGTTATCATTTCGCTTACAGTGTGTTCAACTTGTAAACGTGTATTCATTTCTAAAAAATAAAAGTTTAAATCGGCGTCAACTAAAAATTCTACGGTTCCGGCGCCACTATAATTACAAGCTTTAGCAACATCAACGGCACATTTTCCCATTTTTTCTCTTAATTCTGGTGTTAAAACAGAGCTTGGTGCTTCTTCTATTACTTTTTGATGGCGGCGTTGCACACTACATTCGCGTTCAAATAAATAAACGCAATTACCAAAATTATCAGCAATTAATTGTATTTCTATATGGCGAGGCCTGCTTGCGTATTTTTCAATAAAAACTGCATCGTTTCCAAAAGCAGATTTTGCTTCGCTCATGGCCAATTTCATTTGCTCTTCAATTTCACTTTCTTTTTCAACTAATCGCATTCCTTTACCTCCTCCTCCAGCACTTGCTTTAATTAACAAAGGAAATCCCGTTTCTTTTGCAATTTTAATTGCTTCTTTAACATAAGTAACTGCACCATCACTCCCTGTAATCATTGGCACATTCATTTTTTTTGCTGTTGCTTTTGCACTTAATTTATCTCCCATCATATCCATACTTTCAGGGCTTGGGCCAATAAAAGTTATGCCAGCATTGCGCACTTTTCTTGCAAAATCGGCATTTTCGCTTAAAAAACCATATCCGGGATGAATACCATCAACATTTAAAGTTTTACAAATTTCTATTATTTTATCCCCTTGTAAATACGATTGTGCACTTGGTGGAGGGCCAATACAAACAGCTTCATCAGCATATCTTACAAAAGGAGCATTTCTATCTGCCTCACTATAAACGGCAACAGTTTTTATACCCATTTCTTTTGCGCTTCGCATTACTCTAAGAGCTATTTCTCCTCTATTAGCTATTAATATTTTTTTCATACACAATAATAATTAGACCTTAAATATAACAAAAAACCCTTTCTTTATTGTAAAGAAAGGGTTGATTGCTTGTTAAGTTTATTTACTCTTTAATTATTTTTTTAGTTAAATTACTGCCATTCTCAGTTTTTATGTTAAGATAATAAACGCCTTTTGAAAAACGACTTAAGTCTATTTTACTGATTGTTGTTTGCGCTTCATTGATTAAAACAATTCTTCCCGTAACATCTAATAAACTAATAATTTTTACGCCATCAACTGGAATTACAATAGTTAATAAGCCATTTGTAGGAATAGGATAAACCTCAATAGATGTGTTTAAATTATTTTTTAAACCACTTGGTGTTTGTGAAATAATACAAGTTGTATTACTGGTTGTACATCCATTTGCATCAGTAACCACTAATGAATAACAACCAACAGGGAGATTATTAACTGTTGCTGTAGTATAATTTCCCGGAGACCAAATATAATTAAATGGAGCCAAGCCTGTTGCACTAGCAGAAACTACACCATTAGAACATGAAGGACATGTTGCTAAAGTTGTACTTAAATTTACACTTGGGGTTGGGTTAACAAAAATAGTTATATTATTAGAACCTGTACAAACACCCGAAGACCCATAAACTATATAATTTGAATTGCTTGTAGGAGATACACTTAAGGATGAGGAGTTTGAGCCAGTTGACCAAGTATAACTAGAGGCACCAGAGGCGAATAAATTAACGGAAGATCCATTACAAATTGTTGAATTACTTGCGCTAATATTTATACTTAATCCGCTTCCTATTGTTACAGAAACGGTTTTTGTATTTATACATCCCAAAGTGTTACCGGTAACCGTATAAGTTGTGTTTGATGATGGCGAAACAACAAGATTAGAACCAGTTGCTCCTGTATTCCAACTATAAGATGTAGCTCCGCTTGCTACTAAGGTTGTTGAGCCTCCCGCACATATTGTTGAGTTACTTACACTAACCGTTGGTGTGGTGTTAACTGTTACTGTTGCGGTTTTTACATTTGTGCAACCGTTTGAATTGTTACCTGTTACAGTATAAATAGTTGTTACAGCTGGGTTTACATTAATTGAAGACGTTGTTGCTCCTGTACTCCAAACAAAATTAGGCGCTCCCGTTGCGATAAGATTTACTGAATTACCACTACATAGTGTTGATGAGTTAACTGAAACTGTAGGGTTAGACACAACAGTTACAGTTGCTGTTTTTATATTAATACAAGATCCATTGTTACCAGTTACGGTGTAAACTGTATTGCCAGTTGGAGATGGGTTTATAACAGAAGTTGTGGCACCTGTGTTCCAATTATATCCGCTTGCGCCAGTTGCAGTTAAGGTAGCAACATTACCTGAACAAATTGTTGAGCTATTTACTGTTACTGTAGGTGTTGTTGTTGTATTTATAGTTATTGTTTTATTAGCTGTACATAAACCAGTTTTACCAATTACGGTATAAGTTGTTGCAACTACAGGATTAACACTTATGTTTGTTGCATTGCTTCCTGTACTCCATGTATAAGTTGAAGCACCACTTGCAGTTAATGTAGCTGAATTTCCTGTACAAATATTAGTAGATGTTGCGGCAACACTTACATTTATTGCTCCGGCAACACTAACTGTTGCTGTTTTTATATTAGAACAAGAACCATTACTTCCTGTAACTGTATATACGGTTGTAACTGTAGGGGTTAAATTAATAATAGATGAAGTTGCTCCTGTGTTCCAAGAATAAGATGCTGCGCCACTAGCTGTTAATGTTGCTGTTCCTCCTGAACAAATACTTGCATTATTAACACTAACGGTTGGCGAAGCTGTTACAGATACAGTTGTTGTTTTACTACCAAAACAAGATCCGTTAGATCCGTTAACTGTATAAAATGTTGTAGAGAGAGGAGCTACAGTAATGCTACTACTATTTGAGCCTGTACTCCAGGTATATGATGTAGCTCCAGTTGCGATTAAAGTAGTTGTATTGCCACTACATATACTAGCCGTATTTACATTAATTGATAATGCACCACCTACGGTTATGTTAGTAGTTCTTGTGTTAACACAAGTGCCTGTTTTACCTGTTAAAGTATAAATTGTTGTTGTTGTTGGGGTAACAATTGCTTGAGTACCTGTAATGCTTCCAGGTGTCCAAGTATAGCCCGTTGCACCTCCTGTTGCAATTAAGGTTGCACTACTTCCACTACATATTGTTGCATTACTTGCCGAAAGAGTAAATGAGCCAGTTACAGAGAAGTTTTGCATGTTATTATTATTACTATTATTAGAATCTGAACCTCCGTTAACTGAAGATAAATTAACAGTAAAAGCTATTACCCCATTTGTAATATTTATTATAGGTGGTAAATTTATTGTTGATGTAGCCCCAACAGCTAATGATCCTGTCCAAGTATAAGTTTGTGTTGGTTTACCTGTTACGCTATAATTAAACACTGCAGATGTAATTATGTTTGAGCCTAAATTTGCTACACGAATAGATGGATTTAAAGTGTTGTTGCAATTTATTACTTGAGAATATGTAGGAGAAATTACATTTATTATTGCTAAATCATTAGTAACAGGGGGTAAATTACAAACCGTTGAAGTTAAGAGAGCAGCTCTCATAGGAGAATAGGTCATAATTAACTGTGCTCTGTATTTTTGATCCATAGTAAACATATTCATACAGGCATCATAGGTATAATCCATATAATTCATAAACATTTCGCCGGTTGTGTTACCTCCACAAGTACCGAGTTTATAGGGATGAGTAGGACATCCTCCGTTTGATGTTTGTGCAGGTGGCGTATCGTTACAATAATCTGTTCCGCAAGTGGCATCTCCCCAAATATGCCTTAAACCAACCCAATGTCCCATTTCATGAACAACTGTTCGTCCTCCATTGTATGGATAACTTGCGGCAGCTGTACCAATACTTCCAAAATAATTTGGTGGCATAACTAAACCATCGGTGGTTGTAGATCCATAAGGCGTTGGTATTCCTGTTATACCAGATGCTCCAGGATTTGGAAAAGTTGCATAACCTAAAATACCACCGGTTAATGGAACGGTCCACATATTTAAATATCTATTAGGATCCCAGATACTATTAGGTTTTACGATAGCATCAGTATAAGCCATTGAATAAGGAAAAGCATTCCACCCTTTACTAACTCTGTTTACTCTATCAATTCCTGGTTCTGCCAAAACCCCACCAGTTGGGTTAACTACAGCTAAGCAAAAATTAAATTGAAACTTACCTAATAATGGTTTAAAAACTGCCGGAATTAATGAAGTGTCTGGGTTTAAACCGTTAAAATCTCTATTAAGTATGGTAATTTGATTTTGAATTTGAGCAGAATTTAAATTATTACCGGAAGTTGCTCCAATAGTGTTTACTGCTTCATTATTGTGAACTACATGTACAATAACAGGAATGTTAAAAATAGCCATTGTAGAGTTATTTGACCCACCAGAACCTTTAGCTGTAGATTGTGTGGGATATAAAGATTTTACCCAGTTTTCAAATTGATTATCTGGCGCAGTTGTTCCACAATTTCGGGTTATATTAATTAATTGAGCATAGTTTGTTTGAATAAAAATTGTAAAAACAAGTATTAAATAAAAGAAATTAATTTTCGATTTCATGGCTTAATATTTTAACCACAAGGTAGCCTAAATTAAAAAATAATAAAAACCATCGGTAAAGTTTTAAAACCGATGATAATGCTTAAAACAATTTAAATTTTTAAATCAACTTTTTTATTGGTTGTTTTTAATATATTGTTTTAAATCTGCAATTAATTGGTAAGCGTAATTATCTTCAATTTGCATAGCCATAAAAACAGTTCGGCCTTGATGTTGAAAAGAGATTCTTTCGCCACCTTTTATCCAAAAACTTTGATTTATATTATCTGCCCAACTGGTATTTTTAATTTCTATAAGTTTAATTTCATCAATTAAATTAATATCAAAACTGTAAATTTTCCCTTTTTTGTTAATTTCTCTTTGGTAATTTAATTGGCCTTCTTGAATCCATATTTTTTCAGCTCCATATTTTTTCCAAATAAATGCTTTTATAATTTTATACTCAAAATATAACCAAAACGATAGGTAAACAATAATAATTAATTTTATATCTTGATTTGTAGAACCGAAGTAATTAAATAAAACTATTAATCCACAAACTGTCCAAGCAAATAACCATAAAAACATCATACCTAGTTTATTTTTGCTTGAGTTAGCTAATATTACAATGCTTAAAAGGTTTTCTTTTTTTAATACACTTATTCTTTCGCTTAAAACTTTCATAGAGTGTAAAAATACTATCTTTAACTAGTTTAATCAACCTTAATTTGTTATTAAATCGCAAATAGATTATAGAAATTTTACTATAAGTCAAAATCTTTTATTTTATCTACGGTTAACCCTTTTTGTTTTAAAAAAAATCCCACAGTACCTCTACCGTGGGATTAAACCAAACCTCAATTAACAAAAGCAATTACTCCGATGAATTAGCCTCCGCCATTAAAGCTTCCTTAATTTTATTTTCAATTTCTTCTGCTAAATCAGGGTTTTCTAAAAATAAAGATTTTACAGCATCTCTACCTTGCCCTAATTTTGTATCATCATAACTAAACCAAGAACCTGCTTTTTTAATTATGCCTTTATCAACTCCTATGTCAATTATTTCACCTACTTTACTAATCCCTTCTCCAAAAATTATATCAAACTCTGCTTGACGAAATGGAGGAGCTACTTTATTTTTAATTACTTTTACACGGGCGCGATTACCGCTTACAACATCTCCTTCTTTTAATTGACTTATTCTTCTTATATCTAAGCGAACAGACGCATAAAATTTAAGTGCGTTTCCTCCTGTAGTTGTTTCTGGATTCCCAAACATAACGCCAATTTTTTCGCGCAACTGATTAATAAAAATACAACAGCAGCCTGTTTTTTTAATGGTTGCAGTGAGTTTACGTAAAGCCTGGCTCATTAATCGGGCTTGTAAACCCATACGACTTTCCCCCATTTCTCCCTCAATTTCAGCTTTTGGCGTAAGTGCAGCAACGGAATCAATCACTACTAAATCAACCGCTCCACTTCGTATTAAATTATCTGCTATTTCTAATGCCTGTTCTCCATTATCTGGTTGAGAGATAAGTAAAATTTCAGTATCAACACCTAATTTCTAAGCGAAAAATCTATCAAAAGCATGTTCGGCATCAATTATTGCGGCAATTCCTCCTGTTTTTTGCACACTAGCGATTGCGTGAATAGCTAATGTTGTTTTACCAGAACTTTCTGGCCCATAAATTTCAACTATTCGGCCTTTGGGTAAACCTCCAATTCCTAAAGCAATATCTAATCCAAGAGATCCTGTGCTTATAGCTTCCATTTGTTCAACTTTACTATCACCTAATTTCATTATTGTTCCTTTACCATAAGTTTTTTCTAACTTATCTAAAGTTAATTGTAATGCTTTTAGTTTTTCTGAATTTGCTGATTTTTTACTTGAAGAAGATTCCATTTCGTCTAATACTTCTTCTGCTGTTTTTCTTGCCATATATATTTATTTTATTTATTTCTTATTTTTTTGATGTTAGCTTAAAAGATTTTCAATTTTTTACTTTATTAAATCTTGTTACTAAACTTCTCTACAAAGATAACAACAAAAAAAAGCAATGTGTTGCTATACTTTGTAGTAACTTTAAAAATAGTAGATTTTATTGGGGGTACAGCCGCTAAAAGTTTTAACAAAACATAAAATTTTATATATACAAGTGGTCTTTTTTATTTTTAAAACAGTTTTTGTAATGGTTACTTAAAGCCTTTTTTTTAATCGGCAATAAATTAATATATATTTGTTTAACTATTTTATAAGTAAATTTAATCAACATGGGGGAGCAATTTAATATTCAAAAAACTCAAGTTCAAAAGGCTTTAAATTTTAAGCAGTTACATTTTTCCGATAAACTTTTAATTCTTCCTAATATTTGGGATGTACTGGGCGCCAAACTTTTAGAAAATGTGGGTTATAAAGCCGTTGCAACTGCCAGCGCATCTGTTGCTTTTACTAACGGTTTTTTAGATGGCGAAAAAATTTCTTTTACTAAAGTTCTAGAAAATTTAAAAAATATTTGTGACAGTGTAAATTTACCCGTTACTGCAGACATTGAAAGTTCTTACGCAAGAAATGAAAAAGAATTAAAAGAACATATTCGTTTAATTATAAAAACGGGCGTTGTGGGCATAAATTATGAGGATACAGATAAACAAAACCAACAGTTAAATACTATTTCTAATCAATGCCATCAAATAAAAATTATCAGAGATACTGCTAACGAAATGGGGATAAATTTATTTATAAATGCGCGTACCGATGTATTGTTGTATCCTTCGTTATTCCAAAATACTGAAGCGCAACACGCTGAATTAATTAAAAGAGGTAATGAATACATAAACGCTGGCGCTGATTGTTTTTTTCCTATAGCGTTAAAAAACGAAGAGGTAATTAATAAACTAGTAACTTCATTAAAAGCCCCAGTTAATATTTTAGCTATACCTGGCATTCCTGCCTTTAATTCGTTAGAAAAACTAGGTGTTGCAAGAGTTAGTTTAGGGCCTGGTTTTTTAAAAATAGCTATAAAAGCAATGAAAGATCTGGCTGAAGATTTATTACATCAAAATGGTTATGATAAAATTATGGAAAATACAATTACAACAGATTATTTAAAAGAATTAATTAATAATGGAAATAAATAAAAGAAAAAACATAAAAGAGTTAGATGTAACTGCATATGAAGCAATGCTTAATTTAGAAAATTGGAGTAAAAATTGTGAATTGCCTACTTTGCAAAAAGAATTGATAAAAATTCGTGCGTCTCAAATTAATGGTTGCGCCTATTGTGTTGATATGCATACCGAAATAGCTTTAAAATTAGGAGAAACAACCCGAAGAATAATTGCTATTTCTGTTTGGCACGAATCGCATTTATTTACAAATGAAGAAAGAATTTTATTAAAACTAACAGAGGAAATAACTTTAATAAGTAAAAAAGGTTTAACCGATGAAACTTATATTAATTGTATTAATTGTTTTGGTGAAAAATTAACAGCGCAAATAATTATGATTATCACAACTATTAATGCATGGAACCGAATAATCATTTCAACAAAACAAATTTATAAACCGTAAATTTGTTTTGTTGAAAGTTTACCCCCTTATCTTAAAATCGAAACATGTCCGGTTTTATTTACTACTTTGTTATC
>CAZAPH010000093.1:0-11004 GCA_964487105.1 uncultured Akkermansia sp. | reverse complement strand
AGCCCAAAGCTGTTTTATAATTTTACAATGGTAATGCCGCCTCCAAGAAAACTTGGTTCTAATTATAGGACTAATTATTAAATCAAAGCGGTATAACGAGTTTTGTTGTACTGTATATAAATTGCGAAAGCGGCTCTTGGCCGCTTTCTATTTAATCAAAAAACTGTGTAAAAAATGAAAAATATATAACCTTATAAATGATGAATTGATTTTTCTAAATTTGTTGCTGCTTTTCAGATATTCAATTCATCTAGTTTTTGATTAAAGTCTTTTTTTTATTTTGGTAATAAAACATCGTTAATTACATGTATCATACCGTTAGATGTAGATATTGATGCAATAATTTCTGAATTGTTTACAAATGTTTTACCATCTTTTTTAGTAATTTTTACTTTACAACCATTAACCATTTCATACTCTTGTCCGTCTTGCATATAATCTGTTTTTAACGAACCTACATAAGTATGATACTCTAAAATACTAGACAAATCTGCTTTTTTTTCTGGCTTTAATAAACCATCTACAGTTCCAGCAGGTAATTTTTCAAAAGCGGCATTTGTTGGCGCAAACACTGTAAATGGCCCAGCGTTACTTAATGCATCTACAAGTTCAGCTTGTTTTACTGCAGTTACTAGTGTAGAATGATCTTTACTCCCTACAGCGGTTTGTACAATGTTAGGAGAAGAAGTTGCGTCTTGAACACCAGACTGTCCTACCACTTGTGTTTTTGGTTCATTCGCTGGCGCTTCAGCTCCACCATCAGTTTTTTGAACACTTTCCGAATTACAGGCATATAAGCCTAAAAACCCAATTAATAAAATACTTTTAAATGTTGATTTCATATACTTAATTTTTTTATAAAAGTACTCTGTTAATAGAGGTTTGTATATGATAAAGGTCATATTATTTCCTAATATATATCGGATAATAATATCCGATTTTAAGGTTTAAGTACATATATTTGCACAAAGTAGATTATTTATTAATGAATAACTTATCCAAACATACATTCCATATACCCGTTATGGGTTTAGGATTTACTATAGATACCCCAACAAAGGTTGCAAAATACGGCGTTACAAGTGTTATTTCAATTATGGAAGATCACTTAATAGAGCAAATGCGAGAAGTGGTTTCTAAAAGAGAAAATTATGATTACGATCGTATAACTGATAACGAGTATGATTATAGAGCAAAACGTATAACAGCATATTTGAATCTATTAAATAATGTTGTAAACAAACAAATAGAAAAAATAAAATCAGAAAATTTTGACACAGATTACGACATTAATACGTATTTTAAGTTATTACCTGATTCAGTAACTGAAAAAAAAATCTACCAAACTCTTAATTTATATAACGAAGAAGATAAAAAAATTGTTTGTCAAAAGCTAAAGGCGTTTATATCTCCAGGAGCAATTGATGTAAACATTATGACTAAATTAGATAAAGTAAATTATGATAAAAAAGGGAATGAATTACCTAACGAATTTTCTGATGCTTTATCTGCCTTAAGAGGATATGCAAATTCCGATTTAAAATCAAACATTGTTTTTTCTGCTGGTTTAAACCCTCGATTATTTACATATTGTGAATCTTTCCCCGATTTTTTTCCTAATGAAAATGGCCAAATAAATAAAAAAATTGTTTTAAAGGTTAGTGATTATCGTTCAGCGTTGATACAAGGAAAGTTTTTAGCCAAAAAAGGATTATGGGTTTCTGAGTTTAGAATTGAATCTGGTATTAATTGTGGAGGCCACGCTTTTATTTCAAATGGAATTTTGTTAGGACCAATATTAGAAGAATTTAAATTAAAGAGAAATGAATTACGTAATGAGTTATTAATAGATTGTAATACTGCATTAAACAAATTAAATAAAAATAAATTAAACGAAAATTCAGACATTAAGATTACCGCACAAGGCGGAGTAGGAACAACATTAGAAAATGATTTATTAATTGAATATTATAAAGTAGATTCTGTTGGTTGGGGAAGCCCTTTTTTGTTGGTGCCAGAGGTTACAAATGTTGATTATGATACTTTACAAAAATTAGCTAAAGCAAATAAAGAAGATTATTATTTAAGCGAAGCCTCGCCCTTAGGCGTACCATTTAATAATTTTAAACTTAGTAGTTCAGAAGAACAAAGGAAAAGAAGAATTGCTAAAAATAAACCTGGCAGCCCTTGCTATAAAAAATTCTTATCAAACAATAAAGAATTTACAGAGAGGGTTATTTGTACCGCATCAAGGCAATATCAAAATTTAAAAATTACTCAGCTTAAAGCAAGTCAATTAAACGCCGTTGCTATAAATAAACAAATTGAATTAGTTCAAGAAAAAGATTGTTTGTGTGAAGGGCTTGGTGCATCTGCACTTTTAGTAAGTAAAACTAAATTATCGCACAATTTAAGTGCGGTTGCAATATGCCCAGGCCCTAATTTGGCCTATTTTTCAGGTATTTTTTCTTTTAAACAAATGGTTGATCATATTTATGGTAAAACAAATATTTTAAATAAATTATTTCGCCCCAATTTTTTTATAAAAGAACTAGAGTTATATGTTGATTTTTTAAAAAAAGAAATTGAAAAATATGCAATTGGAATCTCAAACAGAAACGATTCTTTTTTTACAGCGTTTATACAAAATTTATTTGCCGGAATAAATTACTATGAAAATTTAAGCACAAAACTAAAACTAGAATTGGGAATTTTTAATAAAAGTAATACACAATACTTAAATAAATTAAAAGAAACATTAAATCATTTATTAAATTCTTTAAACGAAGAAAAACAATTAGTTTATTAAATATTTATTACATGAGCGAAAAAATGAAAACACTTACTGAACCATTTAAAATTAAAATGGTTGAACCTCTTAAAGTAACAACAGAAAAGTTTAGAGAAGAAGCATTAAAAATTGCAGGTTACAATACCTTTTTACTCCGATCGAGTGATGTATTTATTGATTTTTTAACAGATAGTGGTACTGGCGCAATGAGCGATAAACAATGGGCAGGAATGATGATGGGTGATGAAAGTTATGCTGGTGCAAAAAGTTGGGAACATTTAGAAAAAGTGGTTAAAGAATTAACCGGAATGCCTTACATTTTACCAACACACCAAGGAAGAGCAGCAGAAAGAATTTTATATGGAATATTAGGCGGAAAAAATAAGGTATTTATTAGCAACACTCATTTTGATACAACTCGTGCAAATATTGAATTTACCGGAGCAACTGCAATTGATATCCTTTATGATGAAGCTAAAGATCCCGAAATTGATTTACCATTTAAAGGAAATATTAATTTAGAAAAGTTAAACGAATTAATAATTCAATATGGTAAAGAAAATGTTTCTGCAGTAATTATCACTGTTACAAATAATTCATCTGGTGGCCAACCTGTAAGTATGGCCAATGTTAAAGAACTTAGAAAAATATGTAACTCGTATAATATTCCTTTAGTAATCGATGGGTGTAGAATAGCAGAAAATGCTTATTTTATTAAGCACAGAGAAGATGGTTATAAAAACAAATCTTGTGAAGAAATTGCAAAAGAAATGTTGAGGTTAGGCGATGCCTTTGTTATGAGCGCTAAAAAAGATGGAATGGTAAATATGGGAGGGCTACTAACCGTAAAAGACGAAGCGCTTTCTATTAAATGTAAAAATCTTTTAATAATTTCAGAGGGCTTTACAACATACGGAGGCTTATCCGGAAGAGATATGGAAGCCTTAGCAATTGGATTAACCGAAGTTTTTGATGAAGATTATTTACATTATAGAATTCGAAGCACTGCATATTTAGGAGAAAAACTTCGTGATAAAGGAGTACCTGTAGTTTGGCCAATTGGAGGACACGCTGTTTATATAGATGCAAAACAATTATACAATAAAATTCCAATTAATCAATACCCTGGCCAAGCACTAGTTTGCGATTTGTATATTAAAGGAGGTATTCGAGCAGTTGAAGTTGGTAGTTTAATGTTTGGTAAGTATGATGAAAATGGAGAATTAATTCCTGCCACAAATGAACTCGTTAGGTTAGCTATTCCAAGAAGAGTTTATACACAAAGCCATATTGATTATGTACTAGATATATTTGATGATATTTTAAAACTAAAAAATCAAACTAAAGGGTATAAGATTACGTATGAACCGCCGTTTTTAAGACACTTTACGGCGCGTTTAGATAAAATATAATACACAAATTAAATTTTTATGAAAACAATAAAAAAACGTTCATGGGCAGAACCCTATAAAATGAAAATGGTTGAGTTATTAAAAATGACAACCAAACAACAACGCATTAAAGCAATAAAAGAAGCTGGGTACAATACTTTTTTACTTAAATCTGAAGATGTGTATATTGATTTATTAACCGATAGCGGAACAAACTCAATGAGTGATAGACAGTGGAGTGCTTTTATGACCGGTGATGAAGCTTATGCAGGTAGCAAAAGTTATTATTTACTTGAAAATGCAATTCAAAATTATTATGGATATAAATACGTTGTTCCCACACACCAAGGTCGTGCTGCAGAAAATATATTATCTCAAATTTTAATTAAAAAAGGAGATATAATACCAGGAAACATGTATTTTACAACTACAAGATTGCATCAAGAACTTGCTGGAGGAAAATTTGAAGATGTAATTATTGATGAAGCTCATGATCCATTAAATGAACATCCTTTTAAAGGAAACATAGATATTAATAAACTCGATAAATTAGTTAAAAAACATGGCGCAAAAAAAATCCCATATGTGTGTTTAGCTACAAATGTTAATCTTGCGGGCGGACAACCAGTTAGTATGGCTAATTTAAAAGAACTACGTGCCTATACAAAAAAACATGGTATAAAAATTATACATGATATGACACGCGTAGCAGAGAATGCCTATTTTATACAACAACGCGAAAAAGGTTACGATAAAAAAACAATTAAAGCTATTGTTAAAGAAATTTGTTCATATACTGATGGAGCTACCATGAGCGCTAAAAAAGATGCCTTAGTAAACATAGGTGGTTTTTTAGCAATTAACGATTGGGATGTTTTTGAAGAAGCTAGAAATTTAGTTGTTGTGTACGAAGGATTACATACATATGGTGGTTTAGCAGGAAGAGACATGGAAGCAATTGCAGTAGGTATTGCCGAAAGTTTAGATGATAATCATCAACACGCTCGTGTAGGACAAGTAGAATATTTAGGACATAAAATGATGGAATATAATATTCCAATTGTAAAACCTATTGGTGGGCACGGTATTTTTGTTGATGCAAAAGCGTTTTTGCCTCATTTAACACAAGACCAATTTCCTGCACAAGTTTTAGCTGCCGAATTATACATAGATTCTGGTGTAAGAACAATGGAACGCGGAATTGTTTCGGCGGGAAGAAAAGCAAATGGAGAAAATTATTATCCAAAATTGGAATTGGTTCGTTTTACAATTCCTCGCCGAGTTTATACTCAAGCACACATGGATGTAATTGCTGAATCAGCCGCTGCTGTTTATGAAAAAAGAAAATCAATTAAAGGTTTAAAAATGGTTTATGAACCAAAATATTTAAGGTTTTTTCAAGCCAAATTTGAAAAATTATAAATTTTTTAAATAGATGAAATTTAAAGCACGTTATACTTTTTTTATTTTAAGTGTTTTATTTTTAATATACACAATAAGTATTTATTTAAATCCATATAATTTAGAGAACAATAATACATCTACTAAAAAAATAATTAATGGCAGATTAGTTTGGCAAAAATATAATTGCCAGAGCTGCCATCAATTATATGGCTTAGGAGGGTATTTAGGGCCTGATTTAACTAATTTAATGTCTCAACAAAATAAAGGATTGCCTTTATTAAAAGCAATGGTAAAATCAGGCAATAAACAAATGCCTGCTTTCAATTTAAGTGATGATGAGATGGAAGAACTAGTATCTTTTTTAAAAAATGTAGATAGTAGTGGTAATGCCGATCCAAGAAAATTTAAAATGAATATGTTTGGAATGATTGAAAAAGAATGAATTTAAAAAAAATTAATATTGGTAATCTTTTTCTTGTAACAGCAATAATTATGTTACTTATTGGCTTGTGTTTTGGAATTTTAGCTGCGTTTACATATTTATACCCTAATTTTTTAAAAGAAAATTTAGGATTTATTTCTTTAAGACCACTACATGTTTCCTCAGCATTATTCTGGATAATTTTAGGCGGTACAGGTTGTGTTTATAATGGTATGCGCTCTATCTTAAAAATAGAACTTTCTTTTCAGGTTGCGTTAATTCAATGGTGCTTATGGGTAGTAGCTATAATC
Source organism: uncultured Akkermansia sp. (assembly GCA_964487105.1). GTDB lineage: Bacteria > Bacteroidota > Bacteroidia > B-17B0 > Aurantibacillaceae > Aurantibacillus. The sequence continues at coordinate 4,686 of CAZAPH010000093.1, read as the reverse complement.
GGAATTTTTTATTCATATTTTACTCACCAATTTGGAGGAAGAGAATATTGGGAGTTTAATCCCTTATGGGCTTTACCTATTGCTCTTGCATGGATCTTATTCATAATAAATTTTTCTAAAGCAATTACAAATGTAAAAAAGTGGCCAGTTTATGTGTGGATGTGGTTAACAGGAATTGTTTTTTTCTTATTTACTTTTTCAGAAAATTACCTTTGGTTATTCCCTTACTTTAGAGCACACTTTGTAACGGATATGACTATTCAGTGGAAAGTAAATGGTTCGTTAGTTGGTTCGTGGAATCAAATACTTTATGGCACTGCATTTTTTTTAATGGACAGAATTTCTAATTCAAAACAAGTTGGAAAAAATAATTTACCCTTTGCTATGTATTTTTTAGGGTTATTTAATTTAATGTTTAATTGGGGACACCATATTTACACATTACCAACAGAAAAATACATAAGACTAATTGGATACATTGTTAGTATGACAGAGTGGATATTTTTTGCTAAAATAATTTATAATTGGAAAGGAAGTTTAAATGAAATGCAAAAACATTTTCATTACTATCCTTATAAATTTTTAATGGCTGCAGATATTTGGGTTTTTATAAATATGGGTCAAGCAATTCTATTATCAATTCCTGCAATAAATTTATATACACATGGCACACACATTACCGTAGCACATGCCATGGGAACAACAATTGGAATTAATAGTATGATTTTATTAGCTGCTTGTTTTGAGTTTATTAAACCAAATTTATTTTCATCCAAACCCTCATCTAAATATTTAAATTCTATATTTTGGATATTACAAAGTAGTTTACTTGTGTTTTGGATTACTTTAAATATTGCTGGATTTAAAAAAGGAATTTGGCTAATGAGCGAAAATCAAATTAGTTATACTAAAATGATGGAGTCTTTATACCCCTATTTTGTTGTTCTTGTTATTGCCGGTTTTGGATTATTAATTTCATTTTTTGCTATTTCAATTAAATTACTCAAAAACACAACTAATAGCTTAATAATTAAATAAAATTTAATATGGAAAATATTTCTGTTAATTTAGAAAATTTAAAAATTGCATACAGCTATAAAAGCACAAGTGAGTTAAAATTAACTCATTTTGTTTTTAAAATATTACAAAAACCAAATTTACTAAAGTTATTAAAATCAATTGCTTCAGGGATAATTAAGTACAATTTACCTTTTAAAATTTTTATTAAAAAAACAATATTTAAATTATTTTGCGCTGGAGAAAATATTGATGAAGCATTTATTTTAATTAAGAAATTAGAAAAATACAAGGTAAATTCGGTATTAGATTACGTATCTGAAGGAGAAAAAACGGAAACCGCTTTTTTAAATAATACAGAAACTATTGTTTCAAATATAAAAAGAGTAGGCAAGGAATGTCCTGGAAATTACATTAGCGTTAAATTATCTGGTTTAGAGGATCCCTTGTTTTTAAAACAATGTAATGCAAAAGTGTTTCCAAAAGATCCTGTAATCGGAAAAAGATTTGATAAATTATTACAACGTGTTGATCTTATTTGTTTAACGGCTAAAGAAAACAATGTAATACTTTATATTGATGCTGAAGATAGGTTTATGCAAGATATTATTGATGCTATAGTTGAGTTTATGATGAAGAAATACAATAAACAAAACGTTATAGTGTTTAATACCTTACAAATGTATTTAAAAGACAGAGTAAACTATTTAAATCAATTAATTGAAATTGCAAATACCGATAAGTTTTATCCTGGAATTAAACTGGTAAGAGGCGCCTATGTTGAAAAAGAACGAGAAGAAGCTTTAATTGAAAATAGAGAGTCGCCCGTTTTTGATACTAAAGAAGAAACAGATAATTCATTTAATACAGCAGTAGATATTTGTTTAAAAAATCATCATAATGTGATGACTTGTATTGCCTCTCATAATTACAAAAGTAACTTGTTAACTATTGAATTGATTAAAAAATATAATATTGTTGATTATAAAACAAAAATTAAATTTTCTCAATTATATGGTATGTGTGATGGAATTACTTTTAATTTGGCAGCATCAGGTTTTAGCGTTTCTAAATATTTACCTTATGGTGAAGTTAAAAAAGCAATTCCTTATTTAATTAGACGCTCAGATGAAAACACATCTATAAACGGACAAATGAATGAAGAACTAAACAGATTAGAATTAGAATTAAAAAACAGAAATAAAATATGACATCTTACATTTTAATCGCCTTAATTTGGGCTGTATTATGCGGCTTAACAGGCTTATACATTAATGGTATTGGATTATCACCAAAGGGGCACATTAAACTAGGATTTATTACAATTGGTATATCTTACGGTATAGGATTGTTTGCCTTAATTGGCATATTAATTTTTAGTTTGTAATGGTAATCATAATTTAAATTATGGCTAAATAAATTATTGTTTGGTCCAGATTTCCTTTTTTCCAAAACCTAAAGTGTTGTCTGTAAATTTTATAAAGGTTAATTATACGCCCCAAATATAACCAGGCATGGCTTTACTTATAGGAATTTTTTTAATATATGAAGTATGAAGTTTCAGTTCTTGTATTTGTTGTTGGCCGAGAATTTTACCTGTAAATTGAAGACCTTTTAGCTTGCTTATTTTTATTTGATTAGCAACTATAGTGCCTGCAGAATGCTTATTTTCTTTTATAAATGCTTCGTGTGTTGTTCCGTAAGACGATTTAAAAATAAGTACATTATGTTCTTCATTAAAACAATAAAAACAATTAATACAATAGGGGTTATTAGATGTATCAGTAAAACAAACTGTTGCAATTTGATTGTTTTTAAGAAAATCTATAATGTTTTTATGTGGAGGATTCATTAATTTATTTTTTTGCTCTTAATTTTTTTCTTATTTCAGCTTCTTCATATTGTTTTTTTTCATCAAGTGTTTTAGGTTTAATAGAAATAATTTCACTTGCAGGATTACCATTATCATCAATTGCAACAAAAGTAAAGTATGCTTCATTAATTAAGTATGCTTTTTGACTTGCAACTTTTTTTGCCCATGCTTGTACAAAAATTTCCATTGAGCTTGTAAATGCCCTTGTAATTTTTGCTTTAATAGTTATAATATCACCAACTTTTGCAGGTGTTTTAAATTTTACACTATCAATTGAGGCTGTAACACAAATATGTTCTGCATGATTTTGTGCACACACTGCTGATGCTATATCCATCCATTGAACAAGCTTTCCACCTTGCAAAAACCCCATAGGGTTTGTGTCATTAGGGCAAACAACTTCTGTAACAATTGTTTCAGATGTTTTAGGAAATTTAACTCTATTATTTTTATTTTTCATTTATTACGATACAGTTATATTATTTTTTTAAAGCTATTTATTTAATGTGTAAAAGAAAAAAATAAACACTTTTTTAAATAAAGATAATTTACGAAAACAAAAGTATCTATTTATAATTTATACACACATGAGTTAAATCAGTGTTGTTTAACACAAAAATGATATTAATTATAACCTTATGGGTTTTGAAGTAAAGGGTTTTGAATAAAAGATGTATCTGTAAGTGTTTTTAAAAAATTTACCAAATCTTGTTTATCAATTGCACTTAGTCCTAAACCATATAATTTACTTGGTTTTGTCATAATAGGATCTAAAGTTACACTATGTTTTACACCTGAGTTATAGTGTTCTACTACTTCTTCTAATGTTTGAAAACGTCCATCATGCATATAAGGAGCTGTTAAAGCAATGTTTCTTAAGGTTGGTGTTTTAAATAAACCCATATCATTGTTGTTTAAAGTAATATTATAACGACCACGGTTTACACCTGTAAAAACAGAATCTATCCCAATGTTATGAAAATTATCATCAGCAAATAATCCAATAGAATGGCAATGAAAACAATCTCCTTTTTCTGTTGTAAAAATATTAAAACCATTCATTTGAGATGTATTAAGGTTTGCTGTATGTAGAAAAAACTTATCACATAGTGAATTTGAAGAAACCATTGCTCTAAAAAATTGAGATAAAGCAAACGCTATATTTTGTGATGTTATGTAATCAACATTATAAACTTTTTTAAACTCAGTTTTATAATAGGAGGAATTATTTAGTTTAGAAACATCAGTACTAAAAAATTCTTCTACCTCAAACATCATAATATCTTCAATAGTCCCACTTATTTTCCCATTCCATAAAAAATGACTATTCCAAGCTAAATTAATATGCGCTAATGAATTTGAAGCGTATGTTGTAAATGCTTGGTTTGAATTATGACAAGATGAACATGATAGTCCGTTGTTTGATAAGATATTGTCATAATATAATTTACGGCCTAAATTAATACCTTCAATAGTTAAAGGGTTATTTGATGGTATATTTAATTTAGGAAAGTAATATGGATATTTTACAACATAAGGTGTTAGTGCATACGTTTGAGGCGTTTCTGGCGCAGGTTCAATTTGCTTTTCTTTCCTACAGGATAAAAACAACAAACTTATTACAAAAACAGTACTAATTATTTTGTATGAGTGTAAAAACATCTTGTGAATTAACTTTAATTTTTGACATAGAAATTGAATCTGACATAGTGTAGTTTTTTTCAAAATTTAAATTATATACATATGGATTTTGAAACATTTCTTTAGTATTAAACACTAAGGAGCAATTATGAATT
>CAZAPH010000092.1:0-11101 GCA_964487105.1 uncultured Akkermansia sp. | reverse complement strand
AGTTGCCGGTGGATCAGATCATTTAATTGGAAGATGGGATATGTTATTGAGTACCGGAAATGATTTAGTTCGAATTCAATGTGCTTTTGTTGATACTCCTGAAGTTGAAAAAATAACCGATTTTATTGGAGGGCAAAGAGCTTATCCAACAGCATTTTTATTGCCAGAATATGTTGGCGAAGATGGAAGCACAGGTAAAGAAGATATTGATTTAACTGAGCGTGACAAAAAGTTTGATGATGCCGCAAAATTAGTTGTTCAATTTCAACAAGGAAGTGCTTCGTTTTTACAGCGTAAACTTAAATTAGGATACAATAGAGCAGGCAGAATTGTTGACCAATTAGAAGCGGCCGGCATTATTGGTCCTTTTGAAGGAAGTAAAGCCCGCGAAGTTTTGTGTAAAGACATGATGCAATTAGACGGAATTTTACAAAATTTAAGAAATAAATAGTCGAATTTTAAACCATTTGGCACAATTAATGTCTAATTGATGTTAATTTTGTACTTATAACAATGAAAAAAATACTATTAAACATAATTTTATTAATCGGTTTAAGTTTGTATGCTCTAGACCAAGTCCCTAAAGCTTAAGCAATTTTAGATGATTTAAGTAATACAACTAAAACGTATAAAACTATTAATGCAGATTATATATTTACCATGCTTAATAAAGAAGGTAAACAAACCGAAAAACAAAATGGAAAAGTTCAAATTAAAGGAGAAAAATTTAAATTAGAAATCCCCGGAAATTTAATATTAAGCGATGGTAAAAATTTATGGAATTATAATACAGATGCAAAAGAAGTTACCATTAAAAATTTTGATAGCAAAAATGAAGACCAATTAAACCCAAGCAAACTTTTTACATTATATGAAAAAGGATATAAATATAAATTTGATAAAGAAGAAAAAGTTGGAACTGTAGCTTGTTCAATTATTGATTTATACCCTGCAGAAAAACCTGAAAAGAAAAAATTTCATACAGTAAAACTTTATATTGATAAAACTAAAAAACAAATTACTCAAATTAAAATGTTGATGAAAGATGGAACTAAACAAGTTTATGAATTAAAGTCTATTAAACCCAATTTAATTTTAGATGATAAAGTTTTTGTGTTTGACACAAAAGGTTTAAAAGCAGATCAAATAATAGATGAAAGAGAGTAATAATTAAGAAATTAAATATTACAAATTAACTTGCTTAGCATAAATTTTTAAACCTATTAAAACAAATTTATTGCTAGTTAATTGAAAAATTACCTTACAAAAAAAACAATATTTATTATTAAATGGCCATTTATATTTATGGCTATTTGTTGGATTTTATTCTTTTTAAATAAGCATTATAGCTTAAATTACTATAAATATGGGGTATTGCCAAGAGATTTAAATGGAATTAAAGGAATTGTTTTATCAGTTTTTATTCATGGAGATTTAGAACATTTAGTTTCAAACACACTTCCAATTTTAATATTAGGTATGTTATTGTTTAATTTTTATAAAAAAATTGCAAAAAATGTTATTGTTTGGATTTGGCTAATAAGTGGTATTTGGTTATGGATTGGTGGCAGAAATAGTATATACAACCAAAACTATCATATTGGGGCAAGTACGCTTATTTACGGCTTAGCAAGTTTTTTGTTTTTTAGTGGAATTATTAGAAAAAATAAAAATTTAATGGTTGTATCGGCTTTAGTTGTTTTTTTATACGGAAGCATAACTCATGGTATATTTCCTTTAAAAGCTGAAATTAGTTGGGAAGGACATTTATTTGGAGCAATTAGCGGTGCTTTGGTAGCATATAATTATAGAAAAGAAGGCCCAAAAAAAACTAAACATTATTGGCCTGAAGAAAACGAAGATTTAGAAGATGAAGATAAGTACTGGGAGTTGCCTATTAAAAATTCGGATAACGAAAATCATTAATCCATAATTGTATTTAATATTTTATTAATCTTCTCTCCTCGTTTGAGTGAAACGGAAACGAGGATGTTTTAAAAGTGCGATTGCATCGCACAGTAATCAATAAATGTTTCTTGGGCTTTACTAAATCTTATTAAAACATCCACGTTATGCTTTGCTAAACGAGGATGAGTTAATTTTATATTTTATTTAATATTTTTTCTAATGTATTTATATTACGTGAAGTGAAGCTATTTTTTAATTTTTTTTGCCCAAGTATTTTACCAAATTCAGATTCTAATGTGTTTCCTTTTGGTATTTTCCAATAAAAATTAGTTGATTTAATTTGCGCCTCTTCTTCTTTAGTTTTTATTCCATTAATAAAATTTTCCATTAATAAAATTTCTATATCATCAATTCCAATAAAACTATAAGTATGAAAATCCTTAGATTTAACGAAAGGATTGTTTTTAATAATAGCTTCAATTTCAGATTTTTCTTTAAGAAATAAAAAAGCTTCATAATTAAAATGAACAGACATGGCTTTTTCTAACAAAGGCTTAAGTTCTGTTTTATCTTTATTTGAAGAAAAGATAATATTTCCAGAGGCAAGTATTGATGAAACGTTATTTAATTCTGCTTTTTTAAAAACAGAACAAACTTCTTGCATTTTTAGGTTTATGCCATTTACGTTTACACCTCGTAAAAACGCGCAATAGTTTTTATCTTTCAAATTTTTTGTTTAAGTAAGGTAATTAAGAGAGGTGTTACCACTCATCTTTTTCTTCATCACTATTTTTTTTCATTACAGTTTTTAAATCATCTGTAAGAACTTTTGCACTTGCAAATGCAGCAGATTTAACGTGTTTCCATGTTAAGTCATTTACTTTCATTGAGCCACATGCCGGAATTTTTCCATACACATCACCACAATCCATACCTGGTTTATTTGCTTTATGTGTAATGTTTTTTATTGTATAACGGTATTTACCTTCTTTAGCTTCAACAATTACATCCATAATTATTTTACCATCAACATCATTTTCAGGATTTAATACTTTTTGTTTAAAAATAAATGTTGCTTTACATGCAATAGTTTTTCCTGCAGTTGCACCACTACTTTTTTCGTATTTTACGTGTTTTAATTTATACCAATTCTCCGCTCGTTTTAAAACTTCTGCTTCAGGCGCAGCCATTGTGGGTGGTAAAGTATCCGGCACATCGGGATTAACATTTGCAGGTTTAGGTCTTTCTACTTCAAGAGATACAATTTCTCTTATGAATTTACCTTCTTCTTCTTTTTGCGCAAAAAGGGTAATATTTAAACAAATTAATGTAATTAAAAAAACTAATTTTTTCATTTTAAAATAAGATACAATATTAATAAATTTTAGGATATTTTGTTGGATTACTTTCATTCATTAGATTATATAAAACATCAAACACATCATCGGCACTAGGTTTACTAAAATAATCACCATCACTACCATAAGCAGGTCTGTGTTCTTTTGATGTTATAGTTTTAGGAGTTGAGTCTAAATATTTATAAGCTGCTTGTTCTTCTAAAACTTTTTGTAAAATATAGGCACTTGCTCCTCCAGGCACATCTTCATCTAACACAACTAAACGATTTGTTTTTTTAATTGAGTTAACAATTGCATGGTTTTTATCAAAAGGAATTAAAGTTTGAATATCTATTAATTCAATACTAACATTAAACGGTTCTAATAGTTTAATCGCTTCTTGAGCCACTCTAACAGAACTTCCATAAGTAACTAATGTAATATCTGTTCCGTTTTGTAAAGTTTCTGTTAAACCAAGTTCTATTTTGTATTTACCAAAATTAGAAGGTTGTTTTTCTTTTAAACGGTAGCCATTTAAGGGTTCAACAATTAATGCCGGTTCATCTGCTTCAAGTAATGTATTATAAAACCCTGATGCTACTGTCATATTTCTTGGCACGCAAATATTAATGCCTCTACATGCATGCACTATCATTCCCATTGGAGAGCCGCTGTGCCACACTCCTTCTAGTCTATGCCCACGGGTTCTTATCAATACTGGTGCTTTTTGAAGACCTTTAGTTCTCCATTGTACGGTTGCTAAATCATCGCTCATTAATTGTAGAGCATATAACAAATAATCAAGGTATTGAATTTCAGCAATTGGCCTTAAACCACGCATGGCTAAGCCAATAGCTTGACCCATAATGGTAGCTTCTCTAATACCTGTATCAAAAACTCTATGCTCACCATACTTAGCTTGTAAGCCTTCTAGGCCTTGGTTTACGCCTCCAATTTTTCCAGAATCTTCACCAAAAATTACTACTTCTGGGTATTTTTCTAAAATGGCATCAAAATTATCACGTAAAATTTCTCTACCATCCATCATTTTTTCATCTAGGTATTCCAATGCGCATGGTTTAACGCTAGCTACGTTATTAGTAGATTGTGAATAAAGATGAGAACCATACTTGTAATTATTTTGCTGTGTTGAATTTTGTAACCATTGAACTAGTTTTGTTTTAGGTTCACTTGTGTCATTTATTAAATGGCGTAATGCAGCTTTAACGGCTACATGTATATCTTTTCTAATTGGCTCTTTAATGTTTAGTAAATCAGCAGAAATTTTTTGACAATTACTTTCATTTATTTGATTTAAAATCTCACCTACTTCTTTTACTTCTGTTTTTATAGGAGAAAGATAATTTAACCACGCTGTATTTTTAGCATTTTTAACTGATTCTTTAGCATCTTCTTCTATTTTTACGAGTTCATTTTCACTGGCAATGGCATTTGCAATTATCCATAAACGCATTTGTTTAATGCAATCAAAATCAATTTCCCATTGTAAACGCTCTTTGCTTTTATACCTCTCATGACTTCCGCTAGTACTATGCCCCTGTGGTTGTGTAACTTCTTCAACATGAACCAAAACAGGAACATGTTCTTCTCTACAAATTTTAGCCGCTTTTTCATAAGTTTCACATAAATGAGCATAATCCCATCCTTTAGTTTTAAATATTTCGTATCCTTTACCGTTTTTATCTCTTTGAAAACCTTTTAAAATTTCGCTAATGCTTACTTTGGGTGTTTGGTATTTTTTTCGAACAGAAATTCCATGCCCATCATCCCAAACACTAATTAACATTGGTATTTGTAATACGCCAGCCGCATTTATTGATTCCCAAAACAAACCCTCACTTGTGCTTGCATCTCCAATAGTTCCAAAAGCAATTTCGTTACCATTATTACTAAAATTTGTAAATGGAGCTTTTTGTAAATCTTTATTTATTCTGTAAAAATGCGATGCATATGCTAAACCTAATAAACGAGGTATTTGTGAAGCAGTTGGTGAAATATCACTACTTGAATTTTTTTGATTTATTAATGTTTTAAAGGAACCATCTTCGTTTAAACTGTGTGTGGCAAAGTGCCCTCCCATTTGACGGCCAGCACTCATTGGTTCGTATGCAATATCAGTATGGGCGTATAATCCGGCAAACCATTGTCGTAAATTTAGTGCATTTATAGCCATCATAAAAGTTTGGTCGCGATAATAACCACTTCTAAAATCTCCGTTTTTAAACACTTTGCTAAGCGCAACTTGTGCTAATTCCTTACCATCACCAAAAATTCCAAATTTAGCCTTTCCTGTAAGAACTTCTTTTCTGCCTAATAAACTTGCTTGTCTGCTTTCGTTAATTAATTGATAATCTGATAAAATTATTTTTTTAAAATCATCAAAACTTAAATTATTTTTAATTGAAGCAATATTCTCTTGTCCCATAATTATTATGTATTACAAATATAATGAAAGCAAGGGTTAAAAAAAATTATTATGCCTAAAAAAAATATTTTTTTTAGAAAAAAGTTTAATGTTAATTAACAAAAAATACTTTTGATAAAATATCTCGTATATTTATAACGCAATGCTTTACCAAAATATAATAGGGCAAAACGAAGCCAAAACACGATTACAAAAAATGGTGTTGGATAAACGAGTACCACACGCTTTAATGTTTACGGGCAAAGAGTGTACAGGAAATTTACCTGCAGCATTAGCCTTTATTCAACATTTATATTGCGAAAACAAAACAGTTAATGAGGCTTGTAATAATTGTAATTCTTGTATAAAAGTAAGCAAACTAATACATCCTGATTTACATTTTATTGTACCAATTGCAAAAAGCAAAGATGTAAAAATTACATCTGATGTAATAAAAGAATTTAGAACAATTTTTTTAGAAAATAACTATTTAACGTTAAATGATTGGTTTAATGAGCTCTCTGCCGAAAACAAACAACCTGTTATACCGGTTGACGAAGCTAATGCTATTTTAAAAACATTGGGTTATACTAGTTATGAAGGTTCTTACAAATCTATTATAATTTGGTTGCCCGAAAAAATGAATGCTGAAGCATCTAATAAGTTATTAAAAATTCTTGAAGAGCCAACACCTGATACAATTTTTATACTAGTTAGCAACGCGCCAGATCAACTTCTTCCAACTATTTTATCAAGAGTACAACAAATTCCTTTTTATGATTTAAGTGATTCTGAAATTGAAGAAGCATTAATTTCAAACTTTAAAATTAATGCTGATGTTGCAAAACAAACGGCAGTTTTAGCTAATGGTAGTTATACCGAGGCAATTGCTCTTTTAAATCAATTAAACGAATCGGTTTCTTTACATTCAAATTTTCAAAATTTTATGCGCTTAGCTCTTAAATTTGACTGTACAAAAGTATTACAGTGGATAGATGATAATGCTACTTTAGGTAGAGAAAATCAAAAACAATTTTTACAATATGGTTTAGAAGTTTTTAGAGATGCCTTAATGTATAATTTTGGTAATAAAAACTTAGTACGACTTGGTGGGCAAGAGAAAATATTTTTGGAAAAATTCGCCCCTTTTATAAATCAAAAAAATTACGAAAAACTAATAGAAGAATTTAATCAAAACTATTATTATATCGAACGAAATGCAAACCCTAAACTAATTTTTATGGATTTAATTTTAAAAACTAACGAGTTTTTAAACCTTAAATAAATAGTTATCCTTTTTCATATTAAATAAATTATTTAGTTGTGTTATTTAAAGTACTAGCACAATTAGTTTAGGTTAAGAGTTTATAAATTTGTTAGCAAAATATGTAACTTGAGGTAATTTTTTGCGTTATGGTAAATATCTTTGTTATCTATGCTTAAATACACTCTTGTTTTGTTTATTTTCACCTCTTCATTTGCTCAACTAAAGCAAGAGTTTTACGACAACAAACAAACACAATTAAAATCCGAAACAGATTATTACAAAGGCATGCCGCATGGCCCACATACCGAATTTTACAAAACTGGTACAGTAAGTAGAAAAGGATTTTATAACTATGGTAAAGAAGATAGTATTTGGACCTTTTATTTTGAAGATGGTACAATTAAAGCCAAAGAACATTGGTTTAGAGGTAAAAAATGGGGTAGAAATTTATATTATTTTAAATCTGGTAAATTAGCACAAATAACTAAATACAATAATGATTTAGCTGATAGTGTTTGGACTTCTTATTTCGAAAACGGAAAAATAAAAAGTCCCGAACCTTTTGTAAACGGCAAAAAAGAAGGAGAATGGATTTATTATTTTGAAAATGGCCAAACAGAAAGTAAAGGCAGTTTTGAAAATGATAAAAGGGTTGGTAAAGTAACATCATTTTTTAGCAATGGAAAACTAAGCAGTATTCAAAATTTTTGTAATGGAAAACCTTGTGGTGTTTGGGAAGAATACTACGACAATCAAACTAAAAAATTTGATAAAGAATATAAAGATAGTACATTATATCTAATTAACTTATGGGATACAAAAGGAAGACAAATAATTACTAATGGTAATGGAAGTTTAACTGCTAATTACGATAATGGAATTATTAGAGCTACAGGTTCATATTCTAATGGGCTTCAAAACGGTATGTGGCGATTTTTTCATAAAAATGGCGAATTAGATTACCAAGCTATTTATGAAAATGGAATATTAAATGGATTTTATTCGTCTTTTTATCCCAATCATAAACCTAAAAGCGAAGGCAATTTTTTAAATAATAAAAAAGATGCAATTTGGACTTTTTATTACGAAGATGGTAAAAAAGAAATGCAAGGAAATTTTGTAGATAACCTAAGAGATGGTAAATGGAGTTATTACTACAACAATGGTAAATTAGAAAGTGAGGGTAATTTTTTAAAAGATAAAAAAACAGCAACTTGGTTTTTTTATTACAAAACTGGCGAAAAATGGCGACAAGGAGATTATGAAGCTGATATTAAAACTGGTACATGGACTACTTGGTGGGAAAACGGTAAAAAATTACAAGAAGGGAATTACATTAATGGTAAAGCTAATGGATTATGGACAAGCTGGTGCCAAAATGGTGATAAAAAAGATGAAGGAAATTTTACAAACGATTTACTTACTGGCGTTTGGAAAGGCTGGTACTGTAATGGTAAACAAAATTACATTGGTAAATATAATTTAAAAGGTAATAAAACTAGCCAATGGTATTATTTTTACGAAAACGGTTCACAAAAAGAAGTTTGCAATTATGTAAATGGAATAAAACATGGTAAATACATTAATTGGTTCGAAAGAGGTAATTTTGTTGACTCAAAAGGAAAGTACCGCAAAGGTCATCAACAAGGCACATGGACCTATTATTATGAAACCGGAGGAATAAACAGAGTTCAAAATTTTAAAAATGGCAAATTAAAAGGTACAAGCTTAAGTTATTATACAAACGCAAAACTACAAAGTAGCTGTTCTTATAAAATTGTAAAAGATAGAAGAAAAAACAAAGTTCAAAGCGTACCCAATGGCGAATGGATTTTTTATGATAAAAATGGTAAAGAAATGAGTAGAATTGAATACAAAAACGGTATTCGAAAATAGTTTATTAGCTTTTAAATGCATTTATATTTTTAATATATTTGCATAAAATGAAACAGTTTACATTTACTTTATTAATTCTTATTTTTTTTGGTTGTAAAACAACAACTGAAGACGAACTTAAAAGCGATGAAATTATTCAAAAAAAAGTTATAGAAAGTAAAGTTAATGCAGAACATGTTTTTTTAACTCTGCCTGATAGAGTAGAAGTTTTTAAATTAATAGAAGAAAATAAAATAACGTATAATGGGGATATTTTAAACAACCCTATGGATGCTAAAAAATACACTAACGAGTTTTATAAAGGAATTAATTTAGGTATTTATGGTTCTGATTTAAACATCACAAATATTTTTGATCAAACTCAAGAAAGTTTATTGTTTTTAGAAAGTGTTAATGTGCTTGCTACACAGGTTGGGGTTAGCGAAGCCTTTAATAAAAATATGTTTGAACGCTTAGATAATAATAAAGGAATTAAAGATTCAACACTTGAAATTGTAACACAGGCTTTTAAACAAAGCGATGAAATTTTAAGAAGAAATGGAAGATCTTCTACCTCTGCATTAATTTTATGTGGAGCATGGGTTGAAGGCCTTTACGTTGCTTGTAATATTGCTAATGAAATCAAAACAGAAAATTTAGTTAAAGCAGTTACAAAACAACAAGAATCTTTACAAAATTTAATTATAATGTTAGAAGCATGTGAATTAGATGAACCTTCGCAATTTTTAGTTGTTGATTTAAAAAAATTAAAGGCATTATTTCAAGCACAAAAAGAAACAGGTTTAAACGATATAGCTTCAATTTCAGCAATTTCTAATCAAATTACTGACATACGAACAAAACTCATTACGGCAAAATAATTTATTATTTTTGATGTTCCACTACACGTTTCCAAACATCAGTTCTACCAATTATTTGAATACCAATGTAGCCTCTAACTTTTAAGCTATTTACATCTTCTAAATTAATTACGCAATTATAGGTACTTCCGTTTTCAGGATCATAAATTGTTCCGCCTGTGTATTTACCATTTTCTTTATATGTAAATCCTAATAAGTTATTTAAACCAATTAATGGCATCGCTTTTTTTACTTTGTCCGGATTGTTTTTGTCAATTTTTCGTTCACCTTTTTCGTTTAACGAATCTCGTAACCAAACAATTTTACCACCAAATTTATCTCCATATTTTGTTATCTTAATTCTGGCTTTACCACTTCCAACTTGCCACAATCCTAAAATTTTATCAGCATCAGTAGTTGTTTGCGCTTTAATTACAAAACTCAAACAAATAAATAATATAAACCAATACTTTTTCATGATTATGTAAATTTAAAAATTTATGATTTTAAACAAAAAAACTATCCTCATCAGATAGTCTTTTTGTATAAAAAATAGTTTTATTTTAATAATGTTACATGCCCAACATATGTTTTTTTCTTCCCGGCTAAATCTGTAATTAATATTTTGTAAACATAAACATCATCTTGAGCTTGTGCATCAGCACCTTTTGCTTTACCATCCCAACCTTCTCTAAAATTAGTGGTTGAATGTATTAATTCGCCCCATCTGTCAAAAATTTCCATTTTAAATTTATCTTCGTCTATCCCAACGCCAAATACTAAAAATTTATCGTTTCTTCCATTTTGGTCTGGTGTAAATACATTTGGTATATATACAGCCATGTCTGGAGTAATTTCAACTGTATGCATAGCCGTATCTTTACAGCCTTTTGAGTTAATAGCTACAAGATAAACATTAAATGTGCCTACTAAATTATATAAATGAGAAGGATTAATTGCGTTAGATGTATTATTATTAGAACTATAATCACCAAAATCCCAAAAATATGAGCTTGCCCCAATTGATTGATTAGTAAATGTAATGGTTGGCTCTAATAATGGTGCACTTGTTGGGTTTGCATAAAATTCAGCAATTGGATTTGGCCATACTTCTGCTGCAAATTGATCTGTTAAAGTATTAAAACAACCTGTTTGTTGATTAGTTACAATAACATTATACGAGTATGTACCTGGCTCATATGTTTGTATCATAGGGTTACCATTTGGGTTTGAAATTTCATTACCATTTGATAACGACCAAAAATAATTTACACTACTTTGATCAGAAACCCCCGTATATTGAACTGTTAAAGGTGCACACGCTTTATTTAACGTACTTATTACACTTAATGTAGGAATTGCATTCACCACAATAGTAAACACAGCGGTAGCAGAAGGGGTATTAATAGAGCATCCATCGGAAATAGTA
>CAZAPH010000091.1:0-11138 GCA_964487105.1 uncultured Akkermansia sp. | reverse complement strand
CAAAAAATAAAGCTTAAGTAAATACTTAAGTTCTCACCATTTTTTATAGACCTATTCGTTCCATCTTTGCATTACAAATTTAAAACCAAACAAAGATGGAATCAAAAAATAAAATAGCTCTTGTAACCGGAGGCAGCAGGGGTCTTGGTAAGGACATGGCATTATCACTGGCAAAAAAGGGGATTGATGTAATCCTAACCTATAACACAAATGAATCGGAGGCCGGAAATGTTGTTAGTGAAATAACGAGCATGGGGGGCAAAGCTCAGGCTTTGCAATTTGATGCGAACAATGTAAAGGGATTGGATGGATTTCTAAAAACTGTTATCGAAACATTGAAAAGCAAATGGAATACAGATAAAATTGACTTCCTGATTAATAATGCCGGAGTTGGTGCTACAGTGCCCATCGCCCAAGTAACAGAAGAATTATTCGACAATTTATTGAACATTCATTACAAAGGCGTTTATTTCCTTACACAAAAAGCCCTGCCTATGATGAATGACAATGGCGGGGTGGTGTTTATCTCATCAGGCACCACGCGCTTTTGTGTACCCGGATATTCTGTTTATTCTTCATTAAAAGGAGCAGTTGAAATATTCTGTAAATATGTGGCCAAAGAATACGGTAGCCGGGGTATTCGATCTAACATTGTGGCTCCTGGAGCAATTGAGACAGACTTTAATAATGCAGCCATCCGAAATAACCCCCAAATGAAAGGGTTTTTAGCTAGTCAAACTGCTTTAGGAAGAGTGGGTAATGCCGATGATATAGGAAGTGTTGTTGCTTTTCTATGCACAGATGAAGCCAAGTGGGTGAATGGACAACGCATTGAGGTTTCAGGAGGTATGTTTTTATAAGCTTTGTTTGAATGTAGAAAGCAAATATGTAAGAACTCGAACTCCTTAAAAGTATTTTGGAGAGGCAGACTAACGTATTGTGAACAGACTATTTTTGAAATTAAAGCACATTCGATGCCTCGTTAACCAAGTGGCCATATAAGTCCCAAATTTGAGCCAAAGCCCTTGTATCTTCTAGGATTTGGTTGACATTTGGTTCGGATGGGGGTACAGTGCCGGACTTCTCTTCAATAGTTGAGAAGTTCGGCTTTTTAAAACCCCAAACCAATTGTATGGTTTTTCTGATTTAATTTTTAAGAAGTTTAATTACTTTATTGCCTTTATTGGTATTAATTGTTGCGTAATAAACCCCATTATTTAAGTGCGAAATATCAATTTTACTTTGTTGTTCTCCAAAATACACAACTTGTCCTATATTATTTGTTACTATTATTTTATTTACCTCAACGTTATTTGATGAATTAATTAAAAATACACCATTACTTGGGTTTGGATGTGTAAATAAATTAGCCAATAAGTTTTCGTTTTCATTTAACCCCGTAACCTGTTGTAATACTGAAACTGTAAGTGGAGCAAAACTATTATTGTTGTTGATTGAATTGCTTTTATAAATAAATGCTGTATTACAATAAGAAGTAGTTGTTCCACAACTTAAGGTAACGGTTAAGCAAATGCTGTAATATCCAACGTTTGAATACGTGTGCGAAGGAAACATTATTGTACTATTAGTTCCATCTCCCCAACTCCAATCAACTGCTGTAACGTTTGATTGATAACCCGGATAAATATTCCATTTAAAAGGCGTGGTTAAATCTTTATCTGTAATAAAATAAGATTTTGCACTACAGCCAGTGGTTGGCACATTTGTTATTGTTATTGGTGCAATAACACTGCGTGAACAAAAATTTATAGAATCTATCATTCTTAATTTCACAAAATAATTTCCATTATAATTAAACGTATGATTATAAGCTAAACCAACCCCAAGTAAAGCTAAGGTTCCATCGCCAACTTCCCACTCATTATAATTTACTGTAGATGTAATTGCAGTGTTACTACATGATACAGCGCCATTTGCACCATTTGTTATTGCAATAGACGGACTAATACCGCAAACTGCATCCTAAACATTAATTGTAGTTGTTAAAACAGTACTACAAGTTGGAGCAGATGTATTTATAACTGTACAAGTTATAGGGTATAAACCATTTGCCGTATATGAACTTGTTGGATTTGATAAGGTGGATGTACCACCGTTTCCAAAATTCCAATTATAACTAAAACCACTAGCGCTTGCAGTTGCTATTGAGTTATTAAATGTAACACCTCCAGAGCCAACCCAATTATTTGAAGTAATATAATTTGTTGCTCCAATAAGGTTACAAGTAACATTATTTATTGTTAATGGTAGCATTATACTATCCTTACAAGGAAAGCCCATTGAATAATCAAAAACACTAAGGCTTACAGAATAAGTGCCATTTGCAGTATATTGGTGTACAGGGTTTAATGATGTACTTGGGGAAGTGCCATCACCAAATTGCCAAACAGATGTTAATGTAGAACTGCTACTCAAATTAGTAAAATTTACTAAACCATTATTTCCTATAGAATAAGTAAAGTTAGAAACTACAGAACAACTACTAACCGTAACTATATCTGTATAGGTTGATGTACAAGAGCTCGTACCTTCGGTTGCAATAAGTGTAACTGTATAATTGCCTGGCGCAGGATAAACATGGCTTAATGGAGTTACACTTGATGTACTGGTTCCTCCGTCACCAAAACTCCACAAATAATTTATATTACTTGTATTTGGTGTTGTTAAATTAAAAAATTTAATAGTTAATGCCGATATTTGAGTACTATAAAAATTAGAAATTACAGAACAAGGCAAGCCGGTTACATTTAATGTTTTTGTAATTGCACTAACACATATTGGCAATGTATCACTAACTTGTAAAGAAATAGTATAAATGCCATTTGATGTAAAGGTGTAGGTTGGATTAGTAAGGTTTGAATAAGCCATACCGCTAAAGTTCCAAAAACTATTTGCGGTTGGTGTTGTTACACTTGTGTTTTGAAACGAATAACTTCCTACCCCAGTGCTAATAATATTAAAATTAGCCGAGCATTGAGCATTCATATTAAAAATTGTACTAAATTGTGTAATTAATAAAATAAATATAATTTTTTTCATGTTTAATTTTATTTGATTATCAATAACTTATTACGAAAATTTTAATTAATAGGTTGGCTTTTTTTAATTATTTAGTCGAAAAAGCAAATTTTTTAATTAAAAATACGCTTTAAACTTTTAATAAACAACTAACCCCTTAATTTAAAATTAAATAAACGGCCAAATGGTCGCTATAACCATTATAATATTTATTACCAAAACCATAAGTTCTATTGGGTTTAACTTCGCCCGTTTTAAAATTTTTAAACAATACAAAGCTTTTATCTAAAACAAAAGCGTTTCCAGATTTAAAAGTTAATTGTTTTCCGGTTACACAATTTTTATTTAAAATTATTTGATCAAACACTTGCCACTCGCCTTTATGGCTATGTGTACCTTTTCCATTAAGGGCAATTTCGATAAAGGGGTTTAACAATTCATCTGCTTTTGTAATTTTTGATTTTGCATTTAATAGTTGTGAAATAGATTTGTTGTTGGGCATATCATTAAAATCGCCCATTAAAACAATTTTTATTTTGTTATTTATTTTTTCTATTTCATTTATTTTATTTTTAAGTTGTTGTGCGGCAAATAACCTTTTAGGTTCGGTTACCTTTTCGCCATCTCTGCGGCTTGGCCAATGGTTAACAAAAAAACTAAACAATTCTTGAGTAGCTTTGTGTTTTAATTGAACGTGTAAAATATTGCGTGTTTTATAATTTTCAATGGCAAAATTAGTTGCGTTTATTTCTTCTGAACTTATAAATTCAAATAAGGTTTCATCATAAATAAAACCAACATTAATGCCGCGCTCATCAATACCCGTACTTGCAAGTGCTTTATAATTTCTTAATTTAAGTTGCGATAATTTTATTAAATCTATTAATACCGTTTTGTTTTCAATTTCACAAAGTCCCATAACATCAGGTAAACCAGTGCCTAATACAGTACTATCAAAAACCTGCGCTGTTTTTTTTATTTTGTTTAAATATTTAGTTTTATCCCATTTAGTTTCGGCAGTGGGTAAAAATTCATTATCATTACTGTTAGGGTTATCTACAGTATCAAAAAAATTTTCGCAATTGTAAAATGCAATATTTATTGCTTTTTGTGAATAAGAAAACATACTAAAACAAAATAAAAGTATTACAAAAATTTTTTTAATCATTTTTATATTTTTAGCATTACTTGAAAAACATATTGTGTAGGTGGCCTTAAATCACCAGGCCTAGCTTGGTATTGAACATTAGTAAAATTATTTACAATAAACGATAACTTCCAATTTAAACTTAGGTTTGCAGAAACTCTGGCATCATGTATAATTACACTTTTTTCAAACTCGTGATAATTTTCAGTAAAGCCAGGTAAAATAAACGTTGATGGAAACTCATCAAAATTAACACCGTTTGGTATATCATTTTGTTCATGTAAAACACTTATAACAAAGCGTCTATCAATATTTAAAGTTTTACTTTGAAATCTTGTGCTATAGCCTAAAGCAAACCATTTATATTCTAATTGAATATCGGTTTTTGCTAAGTGTTTTTGCCGGTATTTTAAATAATTGTTATTAGCTAAACCTAAAGTGTCAATTAATGGGTTATAGTTGGCGTATGTTGGTTGCATGTAAGTATAACCCGCAAGTAATGTAGCGTTAATTCCATAAATTTTACCTGTACCTCCTATCGAAAATTCAGCACCTAAAACCTGTGCTGTATTTACGTTTTGAGATTTAAATCCTGCATATTTTGTAACTTGATCTAACGATAAAGTACCAGTGCCCGCTGGTTTATAAATATCAAAAACAAACTCAACATTATTTTTAAATTTATTATAAAAAGCTGAAGCATCAATAAATCCTTTAAAACCGGCAATTTTAATGCCTTGTTTAATCCCAAACTCTCCACTAAACCCTAATTCGGGTTGTAAAGATTGATTTGGGTAAATGTTTAATGCACTTACTGAGGTACTTATATATTTTTCTGCAACCGTAGGGAAACGGTATCCTTGTCCAATCGAAGCTCTTAAAAATGTAAATTCAGCTAGTTCATAATTTAACCCTAATCTAGCAACAGGCTGAAAAGGAAGTTTGCCCTTTTGTTGTAGCATTAAAATGTAACCGTTGGTTTGTGCAGTATCTACATTAAAATATTCGGCTCTTATTCCTCCAGAAACATTTAATTTCCCAAAAAACTTTTTATCAGCTTGTATATAAAACGCTCTATTACTTCCTTTATGTGTGCCATATAATACACCTCCTAAAACAACTTGCTGCATATATACAAAACCTGAGGTTAAATTTAACCCATTTTCAAACCGATGCTGCCCCTGTAATTCAGAATAATATAATTCTGCATAACTTCCTTGATTTTTATTATTCGTGTTATTTGTTTTAAAATATCTGTTTCTTAAACTTAATTTAGAGTTATGGCGATAATACGTTACAAAGGGGTCAATATTTAATCTATTGTTATTATACCGCTGCAAGTCTAAACCTGATGGAAAATAAGCACTATCATAATTTTGCCATAAAAAAAACAAGCCCCCGTAAGTATTCATAGAATTTCCATTTACACCAACACTTAAGCCGGGAATTTTTCTAAAATTATATCTTATGTTTGCATTAAACCGCTTTCTGCTTTCGGTTTCTAAATACCTATACCCTTTATCGTCAAGCATGTGTCCGCCAATTACTAAATCAAAATTATTTAGTTTTTGGGCATGCGAAAAATTAATTCCTGATTGAAACTGAGTGCTTCCAAGCCAAGGTTTTACCGTGTGACGTGGCGCATCGTAACTGCCAAAAAAACTTGTAAACTTGGTTATAGGTTTATCTTTAGCATATTGAGTACGTAAATTAATTACGCCATTAAGCGCACTGCTTCCAAATAAAGCACTTGCGGCACCTTTAATAACTTCTATTTGTTCAACATTTTCTATAGGTAAATAATTCCATTTAATGTCGCCTGCATCAGCACTAATCATAGGCATTTCATCAACCAAAACTAAAACTCTACTTCCTGCTCCATAGCTAAAACCACTTCCTCCTCTTATGCTTGCTTGTCCGTCATTAACAGTTACACCAGGCACTTGATTCATTAAAGCATCAGCATTTGTAATATTTTTATTTTCTATTAAATTAGGTTTTATAACTTCCATACTAATTGTTACCTCACTGAGTTTTTGCTCGTACTTTCCTGCGCTTACAACCACTTCATCTAATGAGGTGTTTTCTTCCATTAAATAAAAATTTTGGTTAAACAATGTGTTATTGTTTATTGTAACTTTTTGTTTTGTTGTTTTATATCCAATAAAACTACAGGTAAGCGTATAATCTCCATTTGTAACATCAAAACTATACAAACCCTTTTCGTTAGATAATGTAGCTGTTTGTTGGTTTAATTGTATAGTTGCACCAATTAAAGTGTCTTTTGTTTTTGCATCAATAATGTAGCCTTGTATATTATTTTGGCCTATTAAACTTAAATTGCTATAAATTAAAGCAAGAACCAATACAAATTTAACTGTAGTTTTGTGCATTGAGCATTAATATTAAAAGCACAAGGTAATAAAGTATTAATTAAATTAAAAACCATTCATCTATTTTAAGTGAAACATTATATCAAATTGCTTTAACCTTAATTGACGGGGTTGGAGATGTTACAGCTAAAAATCTTTTAGCTTATTGTGGCAGTGCTAATGAAGTATTTAAACAAAAAAAGGGGTTACTTACAAAAATACCAGGCATTGGAACTGTAACAGCTAATCATTTGTACAATAATAAATTGGTATTGCAAAGAGCCGAAGAAGAACTTAAATTTATTGAACAATATAAAATTAAACCACTTTTTTTTACAGATGAAAACTATCCTAAACGATTAAAACATTGTAGCGATAGCCCTATTATGCTTTACTTTAAAGGTAACGCAAACTTAAATTGTGAAAAAATTATTGCTGTTGTAGGAAGCCGAAAACCAAGTGAATACGGCAAACAAGTTACTGAAGAGTTTGTAAAAGAATTAAAAGATAGTGGGATTTTAATAGTTAGTGGATTAGCTTATGGTGTAGATGTTTTATCTCATAAAATGGCATTAGATATAGGTTTAAACACTGTAGGCGTACTAGGGCATGGTTTAGATAGAATTTACCCTCATGCACATGAGCGTGTAGCTAAAAAAATGTTAGATCAGGGTGGATTATTAACTGACTTTATAAGCAAAACCAATCCAGATGCAGTTAACTTTCCAAAACGTAATAGAATTGTAGCCGGTATGTGTGATGCTTTAGTAATAATTGAAAGTAAACATAAAGGTGGAAGTTTAATAACCGCAACTATAGCAAACAGTTATAATAAAGATGTATTTGCTTTTCCTGGCAGAGCTGTTGATGTGCTTGCAGAAGGCTGTAACGGCTTAATTAAACAAAATAAAGCCGGATTAATTGAAAACGCCGCCGACTTACTTCATGCATTACAATGGGAAAACAACACTAAAAAAAACAATAAACAAACTCAAGTGCCTTTAATGTTAAATATTACTGAAGATGAAAAAACAATAATTGATACCTTTTCTCTTAAAAAAGAACTACATATAGATGAAATTTGTTATGCTTGCGGTTTAACCATTAGCAAGGTATCAGTAATTTTACTTCAATTAGAGTTTAATGGAATTATAAAAAGTAAGCCTGGTAAAATGTACTTGTGTAACGTATAAACGTTTTATTATCTTTGTTTTGTAAATGAAACTTACTTTAATCTTTATACAAATTTTGTTGGGTTATGTGTATATCGCACAAAACAGATTAAACATAATTAGCTCAACCCAAAGAATTAAAGTTGGTGTAAATAATGAAACTATTAACAAAACACCACAAGCTATAGTTTCTTTTGGCAACATAACTACTGATACTGTTTTATTAAACATTACTATTGAAGGAGTTGGCTCTTTTACGCAAACTGTCTTTTTATTAAACAAAAAAGAAAAAGTAACCAATACAGAATTTAGTTATTTACTTAACCACAACAATAAATCACTCTTGTTTTTAAACGCATTTAAAATTGATAGCACTGTTTATTTAAAAATTCCTCCTAAACCAATTATTGATACTAGTTACAAATATAGCAACAATACACTTGAGCATTTTTGTGAAATTAAAAACGATAAGCCCGAATATTTTAATAATATTCCAAAAGAGGGATGTTTAAATCCTATGCCCGATAATTATACCGGTTATGCCGTTGTAATACTTAGTAAAGCACAAACTCCCGACCAAAAGTATTTAGTCTTAGAATCCATTTTTAAAAATAATTGTATAAGTGTAAAACAAACACAATTTTTACTTGGTTTTATTGATTTTGAAATTGAACGCTTAAAGCTTTTAAAGTTTGCCTACCCAAACATAGTTGATAAAAACAACATTCAATTTTTAAACTCATGTTTTAAATACGAGGCCAGTAAAAATGAATTAACTAATTTTATTAAAGAAATAAAAAATAAAAAAAATATTTTTTATGAAGAGTGTAAAACCGAAACTAATATTTCTGGTTTAAATTTATTTATTGAACAGTTAAGAGCATGCGATAACGATGGAGAAAGGGTTAGTTTGTTTGAGAAATCTTACAACAATTATTGTGTAACAACCGAAACCGCCAGTAAAATTATAAATTCTTTTTTACATGATAGAGAGAAAATAGACTGTAGTAAATTATTGTATTTTAAATGTATAGATAAACAAAATTACAGAAAAGTAGCCGGTGTGTTTTCTTATAAACAATCAGAAAGTGAATTGCTAGATTTTATTGAAAAACAAAATAATTAACACAACACCTTTTATTTTTAATTAAAAGAGTTTTGTAAGTATTAAACTAAAGCTATAACTTTACAACTATAATGAAAAAATTTATTGCTTCAAAGTTTTTTAGGTTTTTATGGTCTGTTGCATTTGCAACATTGTTATACTTTATTTGTCCTGCTTGTTTTAGTAAAACTACGCTTATAGTTATATTAGTTTTACTCCTAATAATTGTAAACCTAGCAGAACATGTAGCAAAATTAACATGGTTAACGCATGTTTCTAGGGTGTTGGTTGGGGGTTTGTTTATCTTTTCAGGTTTTATAAAAGCTAATGACCCCGTTGGTTTTAGTTATAAACTTGAAGAATATTTTGAGGTTTTTAAAGAAGCCGTATCCGGAGGTGCTTTTCAATTTACTTCAGGTTTGTTCGAAGGCATGGCTCACATTTCTCTTCCGTTATCTGCAACACTTTGTGGCAGCGAAATTATTTTAGGGGCAATGCTTTTACTTGGTTTT
Source organism: uncultured Akkermansia sp. (assembly GCA_964487105.1). Lineage (GTDB taxonomy): Bacteria > Bacteroidota > Bacteroidia > B-17B0 > Aurantibacillaceae > Aurantibacillus. The sequence goes on along the minus strand of CAZAPH010000091.1, from coordinate 1,791 downwards.
AAACCAAACTTAACTCTTTGGTTGTTATTTGCACAGATTAGTTTTTTTACCTTTTTAACCTTTTATAGCGCTTGTTTTAATAAAGTAACCACTTGTGGTTGTTTTGGAGATTTTTTGGTTTTAAAACCATGGACAAGTTTTTGGAAAGATATAGTATTGTTAATTTTAATTAGCCTATTAATTGCAGGAAAAGATAACGTAAACGAATTAACTACACCTTTATTTACATTTTCGTTGTTTGTAGTTTCGTTATTATTTTCCATTAGTTTTCCTATTTACACAATTAAAAATTTACCCTTGTTCGATTTTAGAGCCTATAAAATAGGGAATAATATTAAAGAACAAATGAAACAATCGCCTTCATATCAACCAGCCATAATTGAAACCGGCTTTGTATATGAAAATTTAAAAACCGGTAAAAAAGAACATTTTAATTTAAAGAATTATCCTTGGCAAGATACTATAACTTGGAAATGGGTAGCTACAGAAAATATTGTTGTTAAAGAAGCTGTTGATGCACCTAAAATTACCGATTTTACAATAACTGATTTAAACGGAAACACCGTAACAGATAGTCTTTTAAATGATACTAATAATAGTTTTTGGATAATTGCTTACGACTTAGCTAAAACAAACAGCGATCCTACACTCATTGCAAAAATTAACGACTTCTACAAATTAGCAACTCAAAACGGAAACAAAGTAGTTGCTCTTACTGCAAGCGGTCCAACACAAATTGATGAATTTAAACACAAGCATAACCTAATGGTTGATTTTTTAATTGTAGATGGAACCGTTTTAAAAACTATGATTAGAAGTAATCCTGGTTTAATGTTAATGAAAAACGGAACTGTTTTAATGAATTGGCACCACAATAACTTCCCAACATTTTCTGATGCTAAACTACGTTATTTTAAATAAATAGCTGTATTAATTTGAAAAACTTTTTATTAATACAACCAAAGCCCATTTTAATAATCATTTACCCTAAAGTTATATGTAACATTTATACCAAAGAAATAGAAATTTATTTATCTTTTGATGATGGCCCTATACCAGAGTTAACAGAATGGGTTTTGGATACATTAAAACAATTTAATGCAAAAGCCACCTTTTTTTGCGTTGGCTCAAACATTCTTAAACACCAAACAATTTTTGATAGGATTATACGCGAAGAGCATACGGTAGCAAACCACACCATGTTTCACAGTAAAGGTTTTCAGTTTAATGATGAAGATTATTTAAATGAAGTAAACACCTGCCAAGCGTTAGTAAACAATAAATTGTTCAGGCCTCCTTATGGTCAACTAAAACGTAGTCAGTACAAAACCTTAATAAATTATGGTTATACTATTGTGTTTTGGGATGTAATTAGCTACGATTACGAAAAAATATCTCCACAAATGTGCTTAAATAATGTTATTAAAAATACTAAACACGGTAGTGTTGTATTATTTCATGATAACATTAAAGCCGAAAAAAATTTAAAGTATGCTTTACCACTTTTTTTAAAGCACTTCTCTAACTTAGGATTTGTTTTTAAACCCTTATCATCGGCTAATTGACGCTACATTCCTTTGCTAATAATTGTGTATTCCAACTCTGGATTAAACAAGTAAATGATCAACCTCAAAAATTCAGTTTTAAAGTTTGGATATAACTACAATAAACTAATTTTAGTATTTTCATAAAGGTATTTCTAATAAAACTTGTGGTCTTAAAAAAAATAGCTTTAGTACCCCCTTATCTTAAAATCGAAACATGTCCGGTTTTATTTACTACTTTGTTATC
>CAZAPH010000090.1:0-11180 GCA_964487105.1 uncultured Akkermansia sp. | reverse complement strand
AAAAACCTCAGCATGAGAAACTAAAGTTACACGGTCTCCTTTCATTAATTTATTTAAACTTACCTTTCCTGTATCATTATGTATATTTGCTAAACTAACATCGTTTTCAGTAACAATAAAATTTCGAGAAACAAATTCAGTATCGTGATATAAATATTTTTTAGTATTTACTGTAAGTCGTTTGTTTAAAGTATCAATCTTAATTATTTCTCCATCTATTACTAAATAAGTTGCAGGAACTTCTGGAGGTGGTGTTCCATCTGGTTGTGAAGCTTGTTGTGTATTAACATCAGGAATTGTAGTATCAAAATCAATCCACCCATAATTTTGGAAATATACTTGTACCCATGCATGTGCTTGATCTTGATAAAACCAATACCATCCAGGGTTTTTACTACTTCTATCTTCTGTTAAATAGCCTACTGCAATTCTTGAAGGGATATTTAAAGAACGTAACATAAATAACGTAGCACCAGCAAAATATGCACAATACCCTTTACGATTTTCAAATAAAAAATAATTTAATTTATTAGCGCTTGGTAATCCTGGTACGCCTGGGTTATCAGTATATTTATACAATGGTTGATTAAATTGGTCTTTCCCTAAAAAGTAATTTCTTATTGCAATTATTTTATCAATTGGTGCTGCATACGCTTTGGTAATACTGTCTGCTAATTTATTTATTCTATTATACTCTGTATTTTTTGGCATATAAGTATAATAATCATTAAATTCTTTATTAGGGCCTGTAATTTTTACAATCGTTCGTAAAAGCTCAAATCTATCTTCTTGAAAATTTTCTAACATTTTATTTCCCGCAGGGTTATAAATAAAATAAGCACTATTTAATTGACTAACCCACATTTTAGACAGATACGCACTTTTGTATTTATCTTTAAATTCATCAGGTACAGAAATTGGTTGACAATAAAATGCGTTAGAAGGAGCTACAAAACTTTCGGGTGACATTGCAACTTTATACACTTCGGCGCTAATAACTTCTCTATTTAAATTCCCTAAACTTTTTCTAATAATACTTGAATCTGTTTTTTTAAAATAAAGTGGAATTTTTGAAGGGTTGGGAGAAAATAAATCATTAAATGGCATTTTATCGTCTATTTCAAATGTTTGAGTTGTTGTATCAAACTTTGTATAATAGTTTGCTGTAAAATAAAGTGGATTTGGAATATTAGTGTTTACAAAATAATTATTAAGCTTAGCAACAAAAACAAGTTGTTTATCTTTACTTAAATTTCCTGCTAATTTAGATTGATCTTTATTTTTAATTCCACCATCTTTACCATTTTCAGTCATTGATTCTCCTTGTCCTTTATTGCCTTTATTATCTTTGCCTTTGCCTCCACCCCACTCTTTTTCAACTACTTTAAATTCTTGTTTAAATAGTTGCGATGTAAATAGTAGAAAAATTAAAATTAAAAGACTAAATAACGAAAGTTGTTTTATTGATTTTTTAAATAATTGATGTGGTGTAGATTTGAATTTTTTTATAAGTTCAAACGAAAATAAAATAAATACAAAATATAATATTGAAGGAATTATATTATTAAGTATTGCACTTAGTTCAAAATTATTAGTTTTACTTAGGCTTATAACCTCTGTAAAAACTATAAATGAAGCCCATAAAATAACAATTATTTTGTTTCTTGTTAATGCATAGCCTATTAACCAACCAAAACAAAACAATACTGAAAGAATATAAAATTTTACAGAAAAATAAAACACATCAAATTCGTTAAAATTTAATTGCTCAATAACATCATAAATAATAAAATTTATTAAAAGTAAAACTAAAAACGTTGAAATAAATCTAAAATTATACCTATATATAATTAATGCGCTAATAAGACCTATTGCAAAAAATAATGTTTGAGTTAAATAATTATTTTCTAAAATAGAATAGTAATTGTTTAATCTAAATAAGCCATAACACACTATTAACAGTGTAGGCATTGCTAATATTAACAGCTGAACAATTATTATTTTATTTGAATATTTGCTTAATGTTTTCAATTATAAATTGAATTTTTACTGTTTAATGTTAAAAGTTTTTCTATTTTTTTTTCATTTTCTAATAATTGAAAATAATTAGGTGAAATTTTATAGGCTTTTTTTAAATAAAATAAATCATTTTGTTCTGCTTCTAAAAAAAACCAACTTAACCAATCGCTTATTAAATTACTTTTTAATACTTTGCTTAGTTTTATATATACAATTTGACATTTATAATTAAATTTTTCTAATAAATATTCAATATCAGCAGGAGATGAAAACGAATGAATAATTACAAGAGCTGATGTTTTAGTTTTAACCAAATCTGTAATAGGTATTTGGTTTTGCCAATTTAAATTTAGAATTGAATTTAAAATTTGATCTTGTTTATTTTGAAATGTTTGAGTAAAATCATTTATATCAAAATATAAATTACATTCTATTTTATTTTTTTCAAAAGAATGATTTAGATTAAAAATTGCTTGTTTAAAATAGTTAAGAAACAAACTTTGATTTATTTTATTATTAATTAATTCAAATTCAGTAAATGAAGAAATAAATACATCAACATGTGAAGCAAATGGATCTAAAATTTCGGGAATTCTTACAACTAAATCTTTATTTTTAGCATAAATTTTCCATACTATTCGACGTACATCATCGTTTGATTCGAAATTTTTATAGTTGATTAATTCCCCTTCAAGTTTTTTTAATTCCTCTATTCTAACTTCACTTGTTACATTACTAGTTGGGGCAAACATCAAATTATTATCCTCAATTGAATTTAGTTTAGGTTTATAATAATAATTAATGGGGTACTTTACAACAAATGAAAAAAAATGAAAAAAGTCCTCAAAATATATTAGTACATGCTTAATATTATATTCTTTTAGTTCATTAAACTTATAATTAAACTCAGAATTTAATTCTAATTTAAAATAATTTAAAGTAGAGTGTTGAATTGTTTCTTTACTTCCTTTTAAATGAAAATTAAATCCTAAACGTATAAAAACACTGCCTAAAAAAGGCACAGTAACCGGATAAGAATTAAAATGTATAGAATTATACTCTTTTTCGGCTTTAAGGGAATTAGTTATTGAGAAAAATCTTTTCTTTCTGTTTATTTTAAAAATTAAAAATGGAATTAAAGACGTTAACATTCCGAAACAGATAAAGGCTAAAAGAAAAACAACAACAACCTTTATTAAAAGTTGAGTTATTGCTTTATAAGATGACTCTGGTGTTGAGTTTAAATAATTTAAATAATAAAGTGCAAAAAATAAAACTACAATTGTAATTAAAAAATTAAAGGTAAATGGTATGTAATATCCAATTGAAAATAATTTTAATTTAATATTTTTAAATACAGTTTTTATAAAATGCAACAATTACACTAATTTATAAACTATTAAACGAATTAAAAAGCCAAATATTTAGAATTAATTAAGTAATTGTTTTAACTTTAATAATGAAGTAAAATAACTTAGTTTTTAAAACCAATTATAAATTTTCGTTGTTTTAAATCTTCGATAAAAATTAAAATATGTTTTTTAAGCATTTCAATATTATTTATATTAAATAAAGTATTAGCCTCGGCAATAATGTTTTTTAATACGTTACCATTTGAGATATTTTCAATTACAAAAACGTACAACATACTTAAATCAACAAATTGAACCTTTCCTGTATCTTTTTCTCTATATATTAAAAAAAAGTAATTCCCTTTTTTGTTTTCAATATCATCAGTTACGGCAGTTGTATGAACTGGGTATTCAAATTTTACAAGTTTATATTCTGGATTTAATGCTATTTCATCATCTAACCAACTACCAATTTCTTTTACTTCTGGGTAATTTAAATCGGGCATTGTATGAACGTCTAACTCTAACCATTCAAAATATAATAAATCATTTAAAAAGGGCATTTTAAGTTTTAAAGCAACATCTTTTTCAACACAATAGTCATAAAACTCAAGTGGCATTTTCCATACCTGTGTGGTTTTACATTTATGTTCGGAAAAAAAATTATAGGTTAGTTCCTCCCAAACTTTTTCAGATAAAAAGCTATATGTTATTGGATAAGCTGTTTCAAGTGTATCGCAAGCTATATTAAAAACTAATCTTCTGTAATGGTGAATATTTTCTTGCTTTACATTTAGTAAATTTGGTTCAATGCCTGTTCTGCAATAATTTGCTAATAATTGCTGTTGTATATGAGTTTCTTCTTTAAGCATATAGTTTTTTGGTTTGCCATTTTGTTGAAACTATTTTATCTAACCTGTTTAACTCTTCTTGTAACTCTGTTAACTCTGGTATATTAAAATCTCTTTCTAAAAGTACAGGAACAGGTTTAATTAACGAAGTAACATAGTCAAATAATTCAAACACGGGGTCAATAACGGCTTGGCCATGTGTGTCAATTATTAACGACTCGCTTACCTGTTCATGCCCTGCCATGTGAATATAAGCCACTTCGCTTAATGGTAAAGAGTTTAAAAAGGTTTTAGCATTGTAATTATGATTAAAGGCATTAACAAAAACATTATTTACATCTAATAAAAGTTTACAACCACTTTCTTTTACAATTGCTGAAATAAATTCGTGTTCTTGCATTTCAGCGGCTAAAGGTGTATAATAACTAACGTTTTCAATAACCAAAGGCATTTCTAAAATATCTTGCACTTGTTTAATTCTTTTTACAATATGTTTAATTGCATCTTCTCTAAAAGGGATTGGCAACAAATCATACAAGTGTGCATTATCGCATTTACTATAACTTAAATGTTCACTATAAATTTTAATTTGATACTCGTTTAAAAATGATTTTACTTGTTTTACAAAATCTACATCAAGTTCATCGGGGCTTCCTATGCTTAGTGATAAACCATGACAAGTTATTGGATATTTTTCTGCAGCATTGTTTAATATTTTTTTCCAATACCCTCCCATACCAATCCAGTTTTCTGGCGCAAGTTCAATAAAAGCAGGATTTAAATCAGTTCCATTTAAAAAATCTTCAGCAAAATCTTTTCTAAACCCAATTCCAATTTGATTAATCATAGTAAACAAAATAATTTTAAAACAAAAGCGCCTTCAGTATTCTACTTGAAGGCGCTTTTATTAATTTATAATTAGTGAGGTTTTGCTTCTGTTTTTTTAGCATCACTTTTTTTCTCACCACATTTACCTTCTCCACATTTTGCGTCTTTTGTTTTTTTCTCACCGCATTTACCTTCACCGCATTTTGCATCTTTTGATTTTTTCTCACCGCATTTTGCATCTTTAGCTTTTTTCTCACCACATTTTGCGTCAGCAGCTTTTGTATCTGCTTTTTTCTCGCCACATGTAGCTTCAACAGTTTTAACTAATGAGTTACGTACTTCACCAGCTGTACCTAAAGCATTGTAATTTAATAATGAACTTGCACTTACTGAAGCTGCGCTCATTAAAGCACCTGCGATTAACGACGCAGTAACTAAATTTGATTTTTTTTCCATTTTATTTTTTATAAGGTTTATACTAAATATACGAAGTGAAATTTAGTTTCTTACTTCGTTTTATTGATTTTTGTTAATTAATTCTGTAAGTAGTTGATTTATAGATTCTTTTTTTTCAACCGAAAGTGTTAAATTATTAAAACGTATTGTTTTACTAATCATACTTTCCATTATTTGTATTTGCTTAACAAACTTTTTGCATTTATTACAGGTAAACATATGAAATTTTAACAAACCTTTTTCTGCAATTTTAAGTTCAGTAAAATTTTGTTTGGTAAGTAAATACGTTGCGTCTTTACACCCAAACTCATACCATTTATAATTATGCAAAGAATTTGTTTCCATTATAGTTTTAACCAATTTTTTTCTAAACATTCGCGCATTTGCAGCTTAGCTCTATGCATTATTACCCATAAGTTTGACGATGTGATATTTAATTCCTTACACACCAAATCACTATCATTATCTTCAATTAAATTTAAATTAAAAACTGTTGCCCACTTTAATGGTAACTTAGCTAAACAAGCATTTAGCACTTTATAAAATTCATTTGCATTTGTTAATTCATCAGCTTTTTGCCAATCTTTTGGCTCAGCCTCTTTTTGCCATTTTCCAAGTTTTTTTGTATTAAAAAAATGCTCAAAACTAGGAGCTTCTTCGGCATTTGTAAAAGTTAACAAGGTTTCGTTTTTAGTACTTGCTTTTTTTAAATAATCTAAGGTTTTGTTTTTTAAGATGGTTGTAAGCCATGTTTTTTCGTTAGCAGTTCCATTATAAGTTTCTTTTGCTTTGTATGCAGATAAAAAAGTATCTTGTACTAAATCTTCAGCTACTTCTTTATTGTTTACTCTATAAAAAGCAATTTTAAATAAATAATCTGCATAATTATTTATCCATTCATTAGGATTTAATCTATTTATTGTAGTATCTATGGCTTAACTAAATTAATGTTTTTATAAATTGTTCAATAGTAAAAGCATTTTCAACTGAATTTTCTCCAATTTTAGTTCTTCGTAATTCAATTAAGTGGGCACCGCTATTTAATGCTAACCCAAAATCACGCGCTATACTTCGTATATAAGTGCCTTTTGAGCAAGTAATTCTAAAACTTATTTCTAAATTATTAATATCAGTTATTTCAAATTCTTTAATTTCAATTGGCCTATGTTTAAGCTCTACTTCTTCGCCTTTTCGCGCTAATTCATAAGCCCTTTTACCATTTACCATTACCGCACTAAATAGTGGTGGCACTTGTTCTTGCTTACCTATAAAGTGTTTAGCTGTTTCCTCAATTAATTGAGTAGTAATATGATTTGTATTATACGTTTTATCAATTGCTTTTTCTAAATCAAAACACGGTGTAGTGGCGCCTAGTTTAAATTTACCTGTGTACTCTTTATCTAAACCCATAAAAGTATTTATTTCTTTAGTTTTTTTTCCAGTACACATAATTAACAAACCAGTAGCTAAAGGATCTAATGTTCCTGCATGTCCAATTTTTGCTTTAGTTTTAATTTCATCAATTACTAATGACGAATGATTTTTTATTACATGTTTAATTTTATTAACCGCCTGAAAGCTACTCCAAGTATAAGGTTTATCAATTAAAATTACTTCGCCTTTATAAAAGTTAAACATAAAAAATAGAAAAGTAAATATACAAATCATTACTGTGGTTTAAATGTATTTCTTTATTATATTTACGATTATGAAACTAATAACTTACAATGTAAATGGAATTAGAGCTGCAATGGCAAAAGATTTTGTGTCTTGGTTAAAAGCAGTTAACCCTGATATAGTTTGTTTACAAGAAATTAAAGCTACACCAGATCAAATAAATGTAAGTGAATTTTTAGCCTTAGGTTACCATTTATATTGGTATCCTGCTCAAAAAAAAGGGTACAGTGGTGTGGCCATTTTTTCAAAAATTAAACCTAAAAATGTAGTTTACGGTTGTGGTATTGAAAAATATGATTTTGAAGGTAGGGTAATTAGAATTGACTTAGATAATTTAAGCATAATAAGTGTTTACCATCCTAGTGGGAGCAGTGGTGAAATCAGACAAGCTTTTAAAATGGAATGGTTAGCTGATTTTTACAGCTATATTAACAATTTAAGAAAATCAATTCCTAATTTAATTATTAGTGGAGATTATAATATTTGCCATAAAGCAATAGATATTCATAACCCCAAAAGTAATGCAAATACCAGTGGATTTTTACCCGAAGAGCGTGAATGGATGGAGAAATTTATTACCAATGATTTTATTGATACGTTTAGATATTTTAATCAAGAACCTCATCAATACACCTGGTGGAGTTATAGAGCTGGTGCAAGAGGTAAAAATTTAGGTTGGCGTATAGATTATCATATAGCTGCGCTACATCTTCAAGATAAATTAATTCGTTCAGTTATCCTTTCTGATGCAAAACACAGCGACCATTGTCCGGTTTTATTAGAAATTAATCTCTAATTTAACTCATTTTTTATTGTTTTTTTTTATTGTTATTAAATACCACATTTTTTAATAAAAAAATAGCTTTTTCAATTCGAAAAACATATATTTGTAAAGTATATATTATTATTTAGTAATGAAAAAAATAAGTATTGGCTTTTTAGCACTAACTTCTGCACTATTTGTTGCTTGTGGTGGTGACCATAAAAGTGATGAAAATTCTGGTTCTGAAGCTAAAGGCGGAGTTTTTTTAGGCGGTATTGCAAGAGTTAACGAGGTTGAAACCTTTAAAAGCCTTATGCCAATTTCAATAAATGAAATAAACAGCTTCCATATTGGCAGTCAAATTTATGAGGGATTGGTTAAATACAATCCTAACGATTTAACTTTAATGCCTGCTATTGCTAAATCTTGGGAAGTTAGCGCAGATCAAAAAGAATATACTTTTCATTTAAGAAGCAATGCCAAATTTCATGACGACGTTTGTTTTCCTGAAGGAAAAGGAAGAATGGCAAATGCAAATGATGTAAAATATTGTTTTGATAAACTTTGCACTCAAGATCCTAATAACACACAATACGACATAACATTTAAAGACCGTGTTGATGGTGCAAATGAAAGTTATGCAGCTTCTAAAACTGGCAAAAGCACCCCTGTTAAAGGTGTTTCTGTTTTAAATGATTCTACACTTAAAATTAACTTAGTTCACCCAGATGCTAGTTTTTTAAATATACTTGCTATGCCTGGTTGTTACGTGTATCCTAAAGAGGCAGTTGATAAATATGGTGCTGAAATGCGTATTAAAACGGTAGGTACAGGGCCATTTTTTATTGAAAATTTAAAAGAAGGCGATGTAGTTATAATGAAAAAAAATCAATCTTATTGGGGAGTTGATCAACACGGAAATAAATTACCTTATTTAGATGGTATTAAATGGAGTTTTATTAGAGATAAAAAAACTGAAATTTTAGAATTTAAACGTGGTAATTTAGATATGGTTTACCGCATACCTGTTGAAATGTTTAGTGAAATGATGGGGAAACTTGAAAATGCTAATAAAAAAGAAAATGAATTTAATGTAGTTTCATCAACCGCTCTAAATACAAATTATTATGGATTTAATTTAGTAACTAACCCTGTATTTGCTAAAAAAGAAGTACGCTTAGCGTTTAACTACGCCATTGACAGACATAAAATAGCAGATTTTACTATTCAAGGAGAAGGAACTTCTGCTGATTACGGCATGGTTCCTTATACAGAAGCTTTTGAAAAAGAAGGCTATCCATACAAAGAGTTAAAAGCTTATACTTACGACCCCGTTAAAGCTCAAGAATTACTTAAACAAGCCGGATATCCAGACGGTAAAGGGTTTCCAGAAATTAATTTAGAAATTAACAGTGGCGGTGGAGATAGAAATATTTTAATTGCAGAAGTTGTTAAAAGTATGTTAGATCAAAACTTAAAAATAAAAGTAAATATAAACACTGTTCCTTTCTCAGAACATTTAGATAATATGCAAACCGGTAAAGCTGATTTTTTCAGAAATGCTTGGGTTGCTGATTATCCAGATCCAGAATCATTTTTAACCTTATTTTTAAGCAGTCACATCCCTGCAGTTGCTACAGAAAAATCTTACGTTAACACTACAAGATTTAAAAATGCTAGATTTGATTCGTTGTTTATGGCAGCTCGTGTTGAGGGCGATAAAAGCAAACGATTTAAATTATTAGGTTTAGCAGAACAAATACTTTTAGATGAAGCTCCGGTAATGCCAATATTTTATGATGAAAATTTCAGATTAATTCATAAACATGTTCGTAATTTACCTGAAAATCCTATGAATTTTATAGATATGACAACTACCTATTTTGTACCTAAAAAAGAAGTTACAAAAAAATAAACCCAATGTTAATTTTAAAAAAAATCCATGCTAATACCATGGATTTTTTTATGTATGCTATTTATGAATAACGAATTTTTAATAATTGTTGCAGGAGGTACTGGTAGCCGAATGAATAGCAAACTACCAAAACAATTTATTGAAATTAACAATGAACCAATAATTGTAAAAACCATTAAACAGTTTTTAAAGTATAATTCTAACATTACTATTATAATAAGCATACACAGAGGTTATGAGAACTACTTAAAAGAACAACTAAAAAAACATTTTAATACTAATACTTTTATAATTGTACATGGCGGAAATTCCAGATTCCAATCTGTTAAAAATGCCTTAAAAGAATTAATAAACGCCACTGGAACAGTTGCAATACATGATGCGGCAAGACCATTTGTTAGTATAGAAACAATAAGAAGATGTTTTGAAACAGCAAAACAATTAAATAATGCAATACCGGTTGTAGAAGTTACTGAAAGTTTAAGGCAAATTACAGAACAAACAAATAAAAGTGTTGATAGAGTTAACTTTAAAATTGTACAAACCCCACAATGCTTTGATATTGAAATAATACAAAATGCATTTAATTTGCCTGAAAGTAATTTATTTACTGATGATGCTAGTGTTTTAGAGGCATTTGGTTATAAAATTAATTTGGTAGAGGGCAATTATGAAAACATTAAAATTACTACGCCAAAAGATTTAACCCATATTATGCGTTAGAAATTTGTAGTGGGAGCCAAAAACTTAATAAAATATGAACTTTTTCAATTGAACAGTTAACAAACAGTAAATTTTCGAATATCCTCTGTAACTATTGTGAGTAAAGAGTTTGTTGGATTTTGTAGTTGTGATTTTCTACTGCTAAGTAGTTGAAATTTCTTTCAAAAAATTTAGTAATATCAACACTTACAAATCAAAACTTGTGCATAAAAACGGGCAACTGTTTATTTACGGTTGAATAATTATTCTTTTACCTGAAACTCTCCAACCTCATAAGTGTGAATCAAAAAAACCGACGGGATTTGTCCCTTCGGTTTACATATAGTGCTGTTTGCTTATTGTCCCGCAAGTTTACTGTAAACAAACTTTGTATTAGCTACACTTTTTAATTACAAAAAATGAATGCTTTAAAGTTACCGCTGGTAAATCTAAATTATATTCATTTATGATTTTCAATTTATGTTGCTCAAAAATATTCCCTAATTCCTTTCTTGTGTACAAATATTGATTTGGAAAATCGACATTATTAATAAGTTTAAGATGTAAGCTCCCCCAAAACTAGTACGATTTAAAAGTAGACAAAAAGTTTAACTTTA